>JBDUAG010000579.1:0-3102 GCA_040004785.1 Burkholderiales bacterium
GAATCGATCTGGCAGGTGATGGGGCGGCAGAAGGACATCCAGTACGCGAGCCGTGCCGACAGTCACATTGCGCGGCAAAAGCAGATTCACCGGCTGCGCCATGTGATCCGCGAGCTGGCGCGGCAACTGCCCGCGGGCAAGCAGGGCGATGCGCACGTGAAGGAGCTCGCCGCCTGGGGCTGCAGCACGACCATGCACGTCGCGCATCTGGTCGCGCCCAGGCTCGAAGGCGAGGACCACACGAAGGACATCGACTTCACACGCGCTGGTGTGCACGCGCGCCGCGAGGCGGGCTATGCCGACACGATGCGGATGATCGAGCGCGCGCCCTGGCGCCAGCCCACCGACCCGATCGAGGGCGTGATCGAGCACACCTGAGTCGAGCGACATCGCACAGGCCAAGGCATCGGTATGGAACTCATGGCGAAAGGGCTGACCTTCGTCGTCGTCGCCCTGTGTGCCGTCACGATGGGGTTCGCGATTCAGCGCGGCGCCACCTGCACGGTCGCTGCGGTCGAGGAAGTGGTCGCGCGGCGGGGCGCGGGGCGGCTGATTGCGCTCGTCGAAGCGTCGGCGTGGGTGGCCGGTGGGTTGCTGATCGCGCATCGGCTTCACTGGCTCGCGCAGGTGCCGATGGGCTATGCGGTGACCGGCTGGACGTTCGCCGGGGCGGCGCTCCTGGGCATCGGTGCGTTCGTCACGCGGGCCTGCGTCTTCGGTGCGATCGCGCGGCTCGGTTCGGGCGAATGGGCGTACGCCGCCACGCCGCTCGGCTTCTACCTCGGGTGCGTCAGCGTGACCTCGGTCTTCGCACCGACGGCGGCGCAGGGGCTCGGTTCGAGCCCGGTGTTTCTCGCCGCACCGGCGGCGACGGCCTGGCTCATCGCAGGCTGGCTCGTCTGGCGCATCGCGACTCCGCTGGTCGGGCATCGCGGCATGCTGCGCGACCTGTTGGGGCGGCGCCTGTGGTCGCCGCACGCGGCGACCATCGTCATCGGCTTGGCGTTTCTCGTGATGCTGATCCTGGCCGGCGCGTGGGCATACACCGATGTGTTGGCCGATCTGGCGAACGGCATGGTGCACGACGTGGCGGCGCGCATGGTGCTGCTGATGTGCCTCCTGGCGGGTGCGATCGTCGGCGGCTGGACCGCCGGCCGCCTGCACTTCACGCGTGTTCGCGCGGCAACCCTGGTGCGCTGTCTCATCGGCGGCGTGCTGATGGGCTGGGGCAGCTTGCTCATCCCGGGCGGCAACGACGGCCTCATTCTGGTCGGCATGCCGATGCTGTGGCCCTACGCGTGGGTGGCCTTCGCGACCATGTGCCTGACCATCGGCAGCGCGCAGTGGGTGCAGCTCCAGCTGGCTAAGCGAAGGCTGCCAGGCTCTTAGGCCGACCTCGAGACGCCTGCAGCGTCGAGATCCGTTCGAAGCGGCGCAGGCGCGCCGCGTGCAGAATGAGGCCCCGCTGTCTGTTTCCCGGAGACTCCTGCACATGAACCGCCGCTCTCTTGTCCTGGGCCTGCTGATCGCCCTGCCCGCACTCCACGCCAGCGCACAGAACCGCGAACTCGTGGTCGCCTCCAGTGCCACCTATGCACCGTTCGCGTTCGAGAACAAGGACAAGCAGATCGTCGGCTTCGACATCGACATCATCAACGCCATCGCGAAGCAGCAAGGCCTGAAGATCAAGATCGTCAACACGCCGTGGAGCGGCATCTTCGCGGCGCTGAACAACGGCGACGTCGATCTGGTGATCTCGGGCGTCACGATCAACGACAAGCGCAAGCAGAGCTACGACTTTTCGCCGCCCTACTTCATCGCGCACCAGCTGATCGCCGTGCCGAAGAGCAGCACCGCAACGACGCTGAAGTCGCTCACCGGCAAGAAGGTCGCGGTCGTGAATGCCTCGACGGCGGACGACGTGGCCTCGCGCGAGTTCGGCAAGACCAACCCGAACATCCGCCGCTTCGAGAGCACGCCGCTGATCATCTCCGAGCTCGCCGGCGGCGGCGTCGATGCCGCGATCGGCGACAACGGCGTCATCGCCTACCGCGTCTCGCAGAACCCCGAGCTGAAATCGGTCGAAGACCCGTCGTTCCCGGAAGAAGGGTTCGGCATCGTCGTCAAGAAGGGCGACAAGGCGATGCAGGACAAGCTCACCGCCGGCCTCGCCGCGATCCGCGCCGACGGCAGCTACAACACGATCTACAAGAAGTGGTTCAACAAGGACTTCGTCGCCCGATGAGAGCCCCGGCCTGACAGCGCCATGGAGCCCCTCATCTGGTTCGGCTGGTTTCGCGCCGACATCCTGATCGAGTACCGCGAGCTGTTCATCCAGGGCGCCTGGATGACGCTGCGCATGACCGTCGCCTGCGTGCTGATGGGCTCGGCCTGGGGCCTGTGCCTGGCACTGGCGCGCCTTGCCCGGCCGCGCCACGCGCCGTGGACCTGGCTCGCGCGATTCGGCCTGCGCTGGCCGGCCACGATCTACGTGAGTTTCTTCCGCGGCACGCCGCTGTTCGTGCAGATCCTGCTGATCCACTTCGCGGTGATGCCGCTGTTCATTCACCCGGTCTCGGGCCTGATCGTCAGCGGCGACCTCGCGCGCACGCTGAAGCAGGAGCACGGTGCGCTGATCTCGGGCGTGGTGGCGCTGACGCTGAACTCGGCCGCCTACATCTCGGAGGTGTTCCGTGCCGGCATCCAGTCGATCTCGCGCGGGCAGTTCGATGCGGGTCGTTCGATCGGCCTGCGGCCGGCGCAGGTGATGCGCTACATCGTGCTGCCGCAGGCGTTCCGGCGCATGCTGCCGCCGCTTGGCAACAACGCGATCTCGCTGCTGAAGGACACCTCGCTCGTCTCGGCCATCGGCTTGGCCGAGATGGCCTACGCGGCGCGCACCGTGGCCGGCGCGTACGCGCGCTATTGGGAGCCCTACCTCGCGATCTCGGTGGCCTACTGGGTCATGACGCTGGCGCTGACGACCGGCCTGCGCCGCCTCGAGATCCACCTGCGGCGCAGCGAGCAGGCTTAACGGTCTTTATCGATGAACGATCCAGTCACTTCCGCGGTGCCACGCCGCGCCATCCGCAGCTTCGTCGT
>JBDUAG010000580.1:0-3100 GCA_040004785.1 Burkholderiales bacterium
GCTTCGCGATGCCCGGCGTGGCCAGGTGGTAATCAAGCCGCCAGCCGACGTTCTTGGCCCAGGCCTGGCCGCGATTGCTCCACCAAGTGTATTGCTCGGGGTGCGGGTTCAGCATGCGGAACACGTCGACCAGGCCGATCTCCTCGAGCAGGTGCGTCATCCAGGCGCGCTCTTCTGGCAGGAAGCCGCTGTTCTTCTGGTTGCCGCGCCAGTTCTTCAGGTCGATCTCCTTGTGCGCGATGTTGATGTCGCCGACCAGGATCAGCTCGCGCTCGGCGGCGAGCGCCTTCAGGCGTGGTGCCATCAGCGCGAGGAAGCGGAACTTCGCCAGCTGCCGCTCCTCGCCGCTCGAGCCGCTCGGGAAATAGCAGCTGATGATGCTCAGCTTGCGCTTCGTGTTGTCGAAACGCGCCTCCACGTAGCGGCCTTCGGCGTCGAACTCGGGGTTGCCAATGCCGGTGACCACGGCGCTCGGCGTCTTGCGGCTGTACAGGCCCACACCCGAGTAGCCTCGCTTGTCGGCGTAGTGAAAGTGCCCCTTCATGGCGCCCAAGGTATCGAAACGGCCGACGACCGTGTCGGCCTGCGCTTTGATCTCCTGCACCCCCATACAATCGGCGGCCACGCTCTGCGCCCAGGCTTCGAAGCCCTTGGTGGCGGCCGAGCGGATGCCGTTCAGATTCAACGAGACAAGACGGAACACGACAGGATTCCCGGATGAGCACGAACGCGACCACCGACGCCCTCGCGCAGGACTTTGTGAAGTTTGCGGTCGAGTCCGGCGTGTTGCGCTTCGGTGAGTTCAAGACCAAGGCCGGCCGGCTGTCGCCGTATTTCTTCAACGCTGGCCTGTTCGACGACGGCGCCAAACTGGGCCGCCTCGCAGAATTCTATGCGCGTCGCCTGCTCGATTCGGGCCTCCAGTTCGACATGCTGTTCGGCCCGGCCTACAAGGGCATCACCCTGGCTGCGGCGGTCAGCGTCGAGCTGGCGCGGCGCGGCCGCAATTTGCCCTTCGCCTACAACCGCAAGGAAGCCAAGGATCACGGCGAAGGCGGCACGTTGGTCGGCGCAAACGTGGCCGGGCGCGTTCTCATCATCGACGACGTTATTTCGGCCGGCACCTCGGTGCGCGAATCGATCGCCATGATCAAGGCTGCGGGCGGTACGCCGCACGCGGTGACGATTGCCCTTGATCGGCAGGAGAAAGCGGCCGATAACGGTGTCGAGGTGCCGTGGTCGGCGGTGCAATACGTGCAGAACGAACTCGGTCTGCAGATCGCCGCGATTGCGACGCTGTCGGATTTGCTGGAGTACCTGAAATCGAACGCCGATCACGGCCTGGGCGCGCACTATGCGCGAGTGACTGCCTACCGCGAACGCTACGGAGTGTGATGAAGATGAACTGCTTTGCAGCGTGTCTGGCGCTCGCGGCGCTCGCGGCGGGCGCGAGTGCGCCGGTGTTCGCGCAGACCGAGGCGGCCCAGATCTTCACCTGCACCGACGCCTCGGGCAAGAAGCTGACGTCGGATCGGCCGATCCCCGAATGCAACAACCGCGAGCAGCGCGTGCTCAACGGCGATGGTTCCGTCAGGCGCGTGCAAGGCCCGACCCAGACGGCCGACGAGCGCGCCGAGGCCGAGGCGCGCGATCAGAAGATCGCCCTCGAGGAAAAGCAGAGGCGCGAGGCGATCCAGCGCGACCGCAACCTGCTGGCGCGCTTCCCGAACGAGGCCGCGCACCGCAAGGCGCGCGGTGAAGCGCTCGATGTCGTCAACAATTCGTTGCGCGTTTCCGAGGCGCGCCTCACAGCGCTTGCGAAGGAGCGCAAGCCGTTGATGGACGAGGCCGAGTTCTATGTGAAGCAGCCGCTGCCGAGCAAGCTCAAGGGGCAACTCGACGCCAACGACGCGACGACCGACGCGCAGCGCTCGCTGGTGAAGAACCAGAAGGACGAAGTGCTCCGCATCGAGGACCGCTACGACGCCGAACTCGCGCGGCTCAAGCTGCTGTGGGGCGGCGCGCGCCCGGGTTCGATGGGCATGATCGCTGCCAGCGCATCGGCGCCGGCACCGTCGGTGCCGAAGAAGAAGTAGCTCAGCTCAGCTTCTTCTTGAGCAGCTCGTTGACCTGCGTCGGGTTGCCTTTGCCCTTGGTCGCCTTCATCGCCTGACCGACGAGCGCGTTGAAGGCCTTGTCTTTGCCAGCGCGGTATTCCTCGACCGATTTCGGGTTGGCCGCGAGCACCTCGTCGATGAGGCGTTCGAGTTCGCCGCTGTCGCTCATCTGCTTCAGGCCCTTGGCTGCGATCACGGCGTCCACGTCGCTGCCCTCGCCCGTCCACAGCGCATCGAACACCTGTTTCGCGCCGTTGTTCGAGATCGTGCCGTCGGCGATGCGTGCGACCATCGCCGCGAGCATCGGCGCGCGCACCGGGCTCGCGTCGAGCTCCAGCGCCTGCGCGTTCAGGCGCCGCGCGAGTTCGCCCATCAGCCAGTTCGCGACCAGCTTCGGTTGACCGCTCGCCTTCGCGGCCTCTTCGAAGTAGATCGCAAACGCCTTGCTCTGCGTCATCACCACCGCGTCGTAGGCTGGCAGCCCGTAAGCGGCCTGGAAGCGCCCGGCCATCAGCTGCGGCAGCTCGGGCATCTGCGCACGAACGTCTGCGATCCATTCCGGGGCGATCACCAACGGCGGCAGATCCGGGTCCGGGAAATAACGGTAGTCGTGCGCGTCTTCCTTGGTGCGCATCGCGCGCGTCTCGCCGGTGTCGGGATCGAACAGGACGGTCGCCTGTTGCACCGTGCCGCCGTCCTCGAGCAGGTCGATCTGCCACTGCACCTCGAAGTCGATGGCCTGCTGCATGAACTTGAAGCTGTTCAGGTTCTTGATCTCGCGCCGTGTGCCGAACTCGGCGCCGGGGCGGCGCACCGAGACGTTGGCGTCGCAACGGAACGAGCCTTCCTGCATGTTGCCGTCGCAGATGCCGATCCAGGTGACTAGTCTGTGCAGCGTCTTCGCGTACTCGACCGCCTCGCGGCTGCTGCGCATGTCGGGCTCGGTGACGATCTCGAGCAGCGGCGTGCCGGCGCGGTTCAGG
>JBDUAG010000581.1:0-3092 GCA_040004785.1 Burkholderiales bacterium
TACTGGATGGACATCCAGTGTTTTGGCTCCGCTGGAGCTAAATGGATACCCCTTACACAACCACAGTCTCGTCGCACAATCGGGCCATGCCCGAGGCCCCCCGTCGCTTGATCGCCCACCTCGACATGGATGCGTTCTACGCGTCCGTCGAGTTGCTGCGCTATCCCGACCTGCGCGGCCGGCCTGTCGTGATCGGCGGCGGGCGGCGCCATCAGCCGGTGCTGCGCCCCGACGGCACGCGCGAATACTCGCTGCTGCGCAACTACACCGGCCGCGGCGTCATCACCACCAGCACCTACGAGGCGCGCGCCCTCGGCGTGTTCTCCGCGATGGGCACGATGAAAGCCGCGAAACTGGCACCCGACGCGGTGCTGCTGCCGGTCGACTTCGATCAGTACCGCCACTATTCGCGCCTGTTCAAGTCCGCTGTGCGCGCCGTCGCGCCCGTGGTCGAGGACCGCGGCATCGACGAGATCTACATCGACCTCACCGACATGCCCGGCGCGCAAGCCGATGCCGGCCACGCGGCGGCCCGGCAACTCAAGGAGGCGGTGCGCGCCGCCACCGGTCTGACCTGCTCGATCGCGGTCGCGCCGAACAAGCTGCTCGCCAAGATCGGCTCCGAGCTCGACAAGCCCGACGGGCTGACCCTGCTCGGGCCCGACGACCTCGAAGCACGCGTCTGGCCGCTCGCTGCCAAGAAGGTCAACGGCATCGGCCCGAAGGCCAACGAGAAGCTCGCGGGCTTTGGCCTGCACACGATCGGCGACATCGCCGCGGCCGATCCGGTGTGGCTCGTCGAACACTTCGGCAAGAGCTACGGCACGTGGCTGCACACGGCCTCGCACGGGCGCGACGAGCGCGAGGTCGTGACCTTCAGCGAGCCCAAATCGATCAGCCGCGAGACCACCTTCGAGCGCGACCTGCACGCGGTGCGCGACCGCGCCGCGCTCGGTGCGATCTTCACCGAGTTGTGCGTGCAGCTCGCCGGCGACCTCGCCCGCAAGGGCTACGCCAGCCGCACCATCGGCATCAAGCTGCGCTTCGACGATTTCAAATCGGTGACGCGCGACCTCAGCCTGCCGGCCCACACGCTGGACGCGCAGACCATCCGTCGCGCGGCGGGCGTTTGCCTGAAGCGTGTCGACCTGACGCGCCGCCTGCGCCTGCTCGGCGTGCGCGCCGGCGCGCTGGCCACGCTCGCCGAACTGGTCGCGCCGCAACCCGGCCACCACCCCGAGCCCGCGCATTCGGTGCGCGAACCCGAGGTCACGTACAACCTGCCGCTGTTCGACAATTGACGGCAGGTCGCCGCTGACCGACGGCGCCCCGGCACCATGGTCGAGGCGGCCGGGGCCGCGCGAATATGATCGCGGGCGAATCAGCACAGGAGAGCTGCGTGCCCGTGATCACCGACATCGAAGACCTGCGCGTGCTGGCAGAGAAGCGCGTGCCGCGCATGTTCTACGACTACGCCGACTCGGGCTCGTGGACCGAAGGCACCTACCGCGCGAACGAGAGCGAGTTCCAGAAGATCAAGCTGCGCCAGCGCGTGGCGGTGAACATGGAGAACCGCAGCATCCGCACGCAGATGATCGGCATCGACACCGCGATGCCCGTCGCCATCGCGCCGACCGGCTTGACCGGCATGCAGCACGCCGACGGCGAAATGCTGGGCGCGCTCGCGGCGAAGAAGTTCGGCATCCCGTTCACGCTCAGCACGATGAGCATCTGCTCGATCGAGGACATCGCCGCGGCGACGCGCGCGCCGTTCTGGTTCCAGCTCTACTGGATGCGCGATCGCGACTTCATGGACCAGCTGATGGACCGCGCCAAGGCCGCCAACGTCAGCGCGCTGATGCTGACGCTCGACTTGCAGGTGCTGGGCCAGCGCCACAAGGACCTGAAGAACGGCCTGACCGCGCCGCCCAAGCCGACGCTGGCGAACATCCTGAATCTGATGATGAAGCCGCGTTGGTGCCTCGGCATGGCCGGCACGAGGCGCCACGGCTTCGGCAACCTGATCGGCCATGCGAAGGGCGTCAGCGACATGAGCTCGCTGAGCACCTGGACGCGCGAGCAGTTCGACCCCAAGCTCGACTGGAACGACGTGGAGTGGATCAAGAAGCGCTGGGGCGGCAAGCTGGTGCTCAAGGGCATCATGGACGAGGAGGACGCGCGCCTCGCGGTCGAGAGCGGCGCCGACGCGATGATCGTCTCGAACCATGGCGGCCGCCAGCTTGACGGCGCGCCCTCGTCGATCGAGGCGCTGCCGGCGATCGCGCAGGCGGTGGGCAAGATGATCGAGGTGTGGATGGACGGCGGCATCCGCAGCGGGCAGGACGTGCTGAAGGCCGTCGCCCTCGGCGCGAAGGGCACTCTGATCGGGCGCTCGTTCCTGTACGGCCTGGGCGCAATGGGCGAGCAAGGCGTGACCAAGGCGCTCGAGATCATCGCGAAGGAACTCGACGTGACGATGGCCTTCTGCGGCCACACCGACATCCGCACCGTGAACCGCAGCATCCTGCTTCCCGGCACCTTGCCGGGCTGAACGCCGTCATCAAACTGGGTGTTGGCGCTTCCGCGCCGCCGCCGTAAAGTGGGCCTCCGCGGAGGCCCACATGCGCTTGCAGCAATTCCACGCCCTGAAGGAGTGGCATCACCAGCACGGCCGGCACCCGGTCGAGAAGAACACCTGGGATGCGGTGCTGACGGTGTGGCTGATCGGTTGGGTCGGCGCGCCGACCGCTTTCTTGTTGAACGCGGGTTGGGCCGAGCTGGCCTGCGTGAGCCTGCTGTTCCTGCCGAGCGCCTACGTCACGCTGCGGCGCCGGCTGCACCAACGCGGGCGCCTGCGCTGCGACTGGATCGGCGCGCTGCGCTGATCCACTGGGCGCAGACTCAGAGCTGACGTGCCTCGAACGTTCCGCACTGGTCGGGGCTGCCGCTCTCGAAGCCGCGCTTGAACCAGCCCACGCGCTGCGTGCTGGTGCCGTGCGTGAAACTCTCTGGCACCACGGTGCCGCGCGACTTGCGTTGCAGCGTGTCGTCGCCGATCTGCGAGGCGGCGTTCAACGCGGTTTCGATGTCGC
>JBDUAG010000083.1:0-10395 GCA_040004785.1 Burkholderiales bacterium
AGCGCCTGGGCATCAGCCGCCTGGTGCTGGCCTGCGTGATCATGCTGGCCGGCGGGCTGATGAACATCTTGCCCTGGGGTGGCCCGACGGCCCGCGCGGCGAGCGCCCTGGGGGTGGACGTGGGCCTGATCTTCGTCCCGATGATCTTGCCGATGGTCGTCACCGGGGCTTGGGGGATCTTTGTCGCGTATGTGCTCGGCCGACGCGAACGCGCGCGGCTGGGCCGCATGGCGCCCTCTGCGGCCGTTCTCGACGACTCTTTGGCGACGGTTGCCGCTGGCGACCCGACGATCGCCAGACCCAAGTTGCTGTGGGTCAATTTTCTGCTGACAGTCGGTTTGATGGTGCTGCTCATTCTTGGCACCTTCCCGTTGCAGGTGCTGTTCATGGTGGCCTCGGCGATTGCCCTGATGATCAACTACCCCAGCCTCCAGGATCAGAAGGAGCGCCTGACCGCGCACGCTGCCAACATCGTGCCGGTGGTCTCGTTGATTTTCGCCGCGGGCATTTTTGTCGGCATCCTCTCGGGCACCAAGATGGTCGACGCGATCGCCGCCAGCGTCATCAGCGCCGTGCCCGACTGGATGGGCCCCTACATGGCGATCGTGACCGCCGTGCTGAGTGTGCCGTTCACCTTCTTCATCTCGAACGACGCGTTCTATTTCGGCATCCTGCCGATCCTGGCCAAGGCGGCTTCGGTCTATGGCATCGGCGCCGTCGAGATTGGGCGCGCGTCGCTGATCGGCCAGCAGGTTCACCTGTTGAGTCCGCTGGTGGCATCGACCTATCTCCTCGTCGGACTGGCAGAGGTCGAATTCGGCGACCATCAGCGCTACACGCTCCTCTGGGCCCTTTCTGCGGCCCTGGTGATGCTGGTGGCGACCATCGCCCTCGGCGTGATCCCCATCGTGGGCCATGCGCCTTGAGAGGATTCGACATGAAGAGCGAGATTCGATCCATCCTGTACGCGGCCGACCTGAGCGATGACTGCGAGGTCGTGCTGGCCTACGCGATCTCGTTGGCGAACCGCGTGGGTGCCAGGCTTCGCGTTCTGACCATCATCCCGGACGAGCGCGAAAAATCGCTCATCGAGGTCGACTCCTACGTTCCGCAGGCCGAACTCGACAAGTATCACGACGCGCGAGCGCAGCGCGTCAAGCAGCACATCGAATCCCAGGTGGCGGCTTTCTACGTGGTGCGCGCCGACCATGCACCCGAGCGACCCATTGCCGAGGTCGCCGTGCACGAGGGCGACGACGTTGCCGAACTGATCCTTGAAGAAGCTCGCACCGGATCGACCGACCTCATACTGATGGCCTCTCATCGCGAGGGCATCCTGATGGGGCTGCTGTTCGGCTCGGTGGTTCACGAAGTGACTCGAAAGAGCCCTGTCCCTTTGCTTCTGGTACCGATCCATGGGAACGCCGAGCCGGAGGCTCAGTCATGAAGCTCCTGATGGGCCTGGGGCTGGCGCTGTTGGCTTCGCTGGGCCAGGCGGCAGATGAGCCCGAAGAGCTCATGGGCTACGCGGCCAGAGGGCGAGTACCTGCCGGATACCCACCGGCGTACGCCGCGACGATCCGGGCCGCCGAGGACGAAGGCAGGCTGGTGATCTATGCGACCACCGACGCCGCCGTCGCGCGGCCGCTGATCGCCGATTTCAAGGCGATGTATCCGCGCATCAACGTCGAGTACGAGGACCTTACGAGCACCGAACTGCACTACCGCTTCGTCGCCGAGACTCAGCTGAGAGTCGGCTCGGCCGATGTGCTGTGGAGCTCCGCCATGGACTTGCAATCCAGCCTGGTCAGCAACGGGTATGCGCAGACCTACGAATCGCCGGAAGGCGCGAGCCTTCCCGCATGGGCGAAGTGGAAAGGACAGGCCTGGGCCACCACCTTCGAGCCGATCGCGATTGCGTACAACAAGACCTTGCTGCCCGAATCGGATGTGCCGCGCACGCACGCCGACCTTGCAAGGCTGCTGAATGGGTCCTCCGCGCGCTTCAAGGGAAAGGTTGTCACCTACGACATCGAGAAGTCCGGCCTCGGCTTCTTCCTGGCAACCCAGGACGTGGGCGTCGCGCCGGTGTTCTGGGACATCGCCGAAGGGCTTGGCAAGGTCGACACCCGCTTTGCGTCAACAACCGATGCCATGCTCAAGCAAGTGGCGTCCGGCAAGGCGGCGATCGCCTACAACATCCTGGGGTCCTACGCGGTCGCGCAGGCGCGCAAGGACGCAAGCATCGGCTTTGTCTTTCCTGCCGACTACACCCTCGTCATGTCGCGCCTGCAACTCATCAGCAAGAATGCCCCGGACCCGAATGCCGCTCGATTGTGGGTGGACTACGTCCTCTCGAAGCGCGGCCAGACGGTCATCGCCAATCAGGCTGGCCTCTATTCCGTGCGCGTCGACGTGAGCGGCGACACGACCGCGGCGGGCCTGACGCAGGCGCTGGGGCCCAGCATTCGAGCGATCAGTGTCGGGCCCGGTCTCATTGGCTTTCTCAACAACCCGAACTACCGCGACTTCGTCCGCCAATGGCGAAAGGCGACCGAGCCCGGCTCCGGCAAGTGACCGAAGAACTGGACGGATTGACGCACCTATAGGCGCATCAAGGCCTTGCGTGCGACGGCCTTGGTCATCTCGATCGACGTTGGGCCTTTCGGTATGGTGACGCGCACGATCAGGGAGCCCTTCCTGACGTAGAGGTCAGCCCATCCCTCAAAGTCCGGGATGACGAAAGCATCCGCACCAAATTCCGGTACGGGCACCGCGCTCTTCCCTCCGTTTCGTTGCCGCCATTCGGTGAGCTGGCCGTCGTGGAGACTGATCTCGACAAAAGACGGACCATTCTTCGGCGTGAACGAGCAGGAGACTTCGCCCGTGGCAGGGTCTGTCGCTTTCGGCTTGGCGTCCAGCGCGCCGACGACGAGCCAAGAAGCGCAAGTTCTCAAGAGCTCGCGCTTCAGCGAATGCTTCTGCAATGGGCACCGTGCATCACCTGCGTCCCAAAGCCGCGGCGCGCCACACCGGTGCCTACGGATGCGGTCGGCTCCTACAGGCCAGAGCGTTCCTCGCTGGCATGCCATCGCCGAGCGCTTGAGCAGACTCCGGTGAAGGCTTGGCCAACGGAGACGACATGACACGACACGCACACGCACCAGCACGTTGCGATCCTGTCGGCGACGCTGTGGACCGGCGCGGCCGTCAGTACCCTGCCGCCCAGCTGAGGAGTTGCGTGGCGTTCTACGTCTGCAGCGATGCCGACGCCAGCCATCACGACCTGGCGACCAAGGCGGTCGTCGCACGGTCTCTGGCCGCACTGCTGGACCTGGACTACTCCGGCGAGTGCGACCGGCACAGCGTGCCGGCGATCAAGCCGTACGTGGTGCCCAGCCAGACGCTGAGCGAGCCGCAGGAGATCGAGGGCCTTGGGATCCGCGGACCGCACGACTTCTTCGGCGGCGTGGTGCCGCACCGTTTCGTCGGCACCAAGGTCATCACGCATGCGCTGGCGCATGCGCAGGCGACGGCGCCAGCCGGCTGGTCGCGCGAATTCGGGCGCTGCACGTGCGACGCGGTGCTGCCGGGGTATTCCGCCTTCACCGTGCACGACGCGCTGCTCGGCGGCGCCCGGCTGCTCGAACACGGGTCGCTGCGCGTGAAGGAGCCGGCCGCCGCCGGCGGCGCCGGCCAGCATGTGGTCCACCGCCTGGACGAGCTCGAGGCCTGCCTCGCCGCCCTCGATCCCGGCGCGCTGCGGCGCGACGGCGTGGTGCTCGAGAGGAACCTGACCCAGGTCAGGACGCACAGCATCGGACAGGTCGACGTCGGACCGTGGCAGGCGTCGTATGTGGGCCTGCAGCGCGAGACCCGAAACGGGCGCGGCCATGTGGTCTACGGCGGCTCGACGCTGGCGGTGGTCCGCGGCGACATGGAAAGCCTCCTTGAACCCGAACTGGCGCCTGAGGTCCGCACGGCCGTCGAACAATCACTCGCGTATCACCGAAATGCCTTGCGACTCTTTCGCGGAACCTTCGCGTCGCGGTGCAACTATGACGTCGCCCAAGGGATCGACGACGAAGGGCGATGGCACTCCGGCGTGCTCGAGCAGTCGTGGCGCATCGGCGGCGCCAGTGGTGCCGAGATCGCGGCGCTGCACGCGTTCAAAGCCGACCCCGCCAGGCAGCGGGTGAACGCATCGACCGCCGAGGTGTACGCGCCGGAGAAGCCGCCAGCCGATGCGCACGTGCAGTTCGACGGCGTCGATCAGCACGGCGACCGGCTCATCAAATGCATCCAGGTCGATCACGATGCCCACCCATGACAAGATCATCGACATCCCGGTCGACGACACCCGCATCGCTGGCACGCTGGTCACGCCCGGCACGCTGGTGCCCGCCATCCTGTTCGTGCACGGCTGGGGCGGCAGCCAGAGCCAGTACCTCGCGCGGGCCCGTGAGCTCGCCGCGCTCGGCTGCGTGTGCCTGACCTTCGACCTGCGCGGCCACGCGCAGACGCGCGAGCAATACGAAACCGTGTCGCGCGCGGCCAACCTCGCCGACGTTCTCGCCGCTTACGACCAGCTCGTCGCGACGCCGTACATAGACCCTGCGGCGATCGCGGTCGTCGGCAGCAGCTATGGCGGCTACCTCGCCTCGATCCTGACGTCGATGCGGACCGTGCGCTGGCTGGCCCTGCGCGCGCCGGCACTCTACCTCGACCTGGGCTGGGACGTGCCCAAGCTCCAACTGCACAAGGAGCATGACCTGCGCCACTACCGCAGCAGCCTCGTTGCGGCGGCCGGGAACCGCGCGCTGCAGGCCTGCCAGGCGTTCACCGGCGACGTGCTCCTGGTCGAATCCGAATTCGACGACATCGTGCCGCGCACCGTGCTGACGAGCTACCGCGAGGCCTTGAACCAGACCCAATCAGTCACCTACCGCTGTATCCCCGGCGCCGACCACGGACTGACGCAGGAGGGCGACCAGCGCGCGTACACCAGCCTGTTGGTCGGATGGCTGCAAGAGATGATCTTCGCCGCGCGTGCGGCGCCGGGGGGAGGCGGCGTCGAACGCGACCCGGCGCAAGGGATCACGCCGGAAACCGCGCCGACCGAGGTTCGCCGCGGCCCTTGAGTCGCCGCACCGACCGGCGGCAGCACGTCCGGCTTGCTGCCCGTCGGGACAGCGCGGCCAGCCTCACTTAGAATTTTCGCGATGGACGAGAGCGTCAACACCGTGGTCATTGGAGCCGGTGCGTCCGGTCTGTCCATGTCTCGTTGCCTCGCTGACTTGGGCGTGTCCTATGCGCTCCTCGAACAGCAGGAACAGGTCGCGACGCCGTGGCGCAACCACTATGACCGGCTTCATTTGCACAGCCCCAAGGCACTCTCGGCGCTTCCGAACCAGGCCTGGGCGGCAGACGCTGAACGCTACCCGTCCCGCTTGGCGGTGGTGAAGTATCTGGAGGAGTACGCGAAGTCCCTGCCGCACCCCCCGCGCTTTGGCCAACACGTCCGACGTTTGGAAAGGCAACCCGAGGGTTGGCGCACGCGCACTGACGATGCGGAATACCTCTCCCAGAACGTCGTTGTTGCGACGGGCCATGCGCGGGTACCGCACATCCCAACCTGGCCGGGTCAGGAGGTGTACGCCGGCGATCGGATCCACAGTTCGAAATACAAGAACGGCGACCCATGGAAGAGCAGGCGCGTCTTGGTGGTTGGTTTCGGAAACTCCGCTTGCGAGATCGCGATCGACCTTCACGAGCGAGGTGCGAGGCCGACGATCGCGGTTCGAGGCGGCGTGAACGTCATTCCCCGCGACCTGCTGGGCATGCCGATTCTCGGCATCGGGATCTGCCTGAGCGTGTTGCCCCCGACCGTGACGGACCTGCTGGCCAAGCCGCTGATCCTCGCGACTGTCGGAAACTTGCGCAAATTGGGACTGGAGAAGTTGCCCTACGGCCCGAACGTGCAAGTTCGACAACACGGCCGTATTCCATTGCTCGACACCGGCATGGTCGCACTGCTCAGCCAGGGTGCGATCCAGGTGCGCCCGGACATCGAGCGCTTTACGAAGTCCGGCGTCGTGTTCTGCGACGGTCGTGATGAGGATTTCGCTGCGGTGATCCTCGGGACCGGCTATCGACCTGTCGTGTCCGACTTGTTCGCCGAGGCGGACGCAGTCTGCTCAAAAGATGGCGCGCCGCGGCAGAGCGGCACAGAAGTGCTCCCGGGGCTGTACTTCTGTGGCTTCCGTGTTTCTCCAACCGGCATGCTTCGCGAGATTGCCTTCGAGTCGCGCCGCATCGCACGATCGATTGCCGAGAGCCGACGGATCCGCTGACACCTTCGATTGAACCGAAGCCGCTGAGCGGTTCGGCAGTAGGGATTCCTGAATTGTCGGGCGGGACCAAGAATCCGGCTTGCAGCATTCAAGCGCCCGAGCGTACCCCAGTCATCTTTGCAATCGATCCATACAGCGAGGTCTTCCGTGGATCCAGGAACCGCGACGCCCGACCCCGACACCGGCTTCACGCTCGACGAGACCTTGCTCGGGCAGCGCAAAGCGGTGAACGCGCGGCGCCTGTACACGAAACAAATCCCGGCCCTGCGAGCCACGGGCTTCGTGATTCTCTGCGTCATTGCGCTGCTCCAGAACTGGCGAAGCAGCGCGCCGATTCCGCAGGCGCAACTGCTCTGGCTCGTCGCGGCGAATCTGTCGTACGCACTGGCTGGCTGGCTCGTACTGCGTGTCGGGCACGGGCGCAGCGTCCGAGTCGACTTGAGTCTGATGCTGTTCCATCTGGATGTTCTGATCTGGATGGCCAATCTGTACTATTTCGAGCAAAGCAACCTGTTCTTCGCCTACCTCTTGCTGATTCGCGTGGTCGACCAAGTCGGAGCCGGCTTTCGGCGTGCGCTGTACTTCGACCATGCCGTCACTGCTGCGTACCTGGGCTACTCGATCTGGATCTCCCTTTACGAGCCGGCTCGATCCTTCTGGCCCGATCGAGTGGGCATTGCCGCGACCATGTACTTGCTCGGTCTCTACATCGCCTTCATCGGCTTGGTGACGGAACGGCTGCGCCATCGATCCAGGCAGGCGATGCGCGCTGCGAGTGCACTGGTGCTGAGCCTCGAACAGAAGGCGGGCGCGCTGGAAGCTCAGGCCGTCGAACTCGAGCAGGCGCGTCGTCAGGCCGAGCAGGCCAATCTCGCGAAGTCGCAGTTCCTGGCAGTCACGAGCCACGAGATACGCACCCCGATGAATGGCATTCTTGGCGCCGCGGAGTTGCTGATGGGAGGCTCGCTCACGCCAACGCAGCGGCGCTACGTGCGCACGGCGCATCGCTCCGCCACGGCGCTGCTGGCCCTGATCGACGACGTGCTCGACTTGTCGCGCATCGAGGCGGGGAAACTGACGATGAACAGCACGAGCGTTGACCTGCGAGCCCTCGCCTTGGAGGCAGTTGACCTGGTAGGCATCACCTCGCGCGACAAGCCGATCGCACTGAGCTGCGCCGTATCGAAAAAGCTGCCCTCCAAGGTGCTGACAGACCCGGTTCGCTTGCGACAACTGCTCGTGAATCTGCTGCACAACGCGGTCAAGTTCACCGATCGCGGCACGGTTCGATTGGAAGTCTCGATGCTCGACGACGCACGAGAGGGACTGCGTGTGCGTTTCTCGGTCCGAGACACGGGCATCGGGATCGCGGCCGACCAGATCGATTCGGTCTTCGGCGCGTTCACTCAGGTGGACGGCTCGAGCACTCGTCGCCACGGCGGCAGCGGGCTCGGGCTGGCGATCGTCAAGGAGTTGGCCGAACTGATGGGCGGCCAGGTGCAAGTAGAAAGCGTTGTCGGTTCGGGATCGCACTTCTGGGTCGATTTGCAGTTGAAGGAGGCGCCGGATGAGGCAGCACCCATGGAAGTGGCCGGCACCGCCGTCGACGCTGAAGTCTCCATATCGGTGCTGCTCGCCGAGGATGATCTCGTCAACCAGATGGTGGTCGAAGAAATGCTGAAGATGCTCGGTTGTGATGTCGACGTGGTGAGCGACGGAGACGCCGCCCGCGGCGCCGCCGCCCGAGGGCGATATGACATCGTGTTCATGGACTGCCACATGCCCGTGATGGACGGCTACGACGCCACGCGTCACATCCGCAACGATGAGCAACGCTCCGGGATCCGCAGGCCGATCGTCGCCCTCACGGCCGATTCGTTGGCGAGCGACCGATGGCGCTGCATCGAATCCGGCATGGACGACTTCATGACCAAGCCGGTGAGCAGCGCACAGCTCTCCGCCACCATCGAGCGCTGGACCGGACATCGGACACACCCTGCGACTCAATGGTGATGTCCCCTGGCTCCCACCGTGAACGAGCAACAGCAGGAAGGCACACTACATGACCATCGAGTGCAATCACATCACTGGAGGCAGCCACTGATGGGGCCGGTCATTGTCAATCCTGATCATGTACAAGAGTTTGCGACTGCCGAGACCTTTTACGCTTGGCTGGCGCAGCACCACGCGACGCGCGACGAAGTCTGGATCAAGATTCACAAGATCGGGTCAGGGCTCGAATCGATCTCGCCCAAAGAGGCCATCGATGCTGCGTTGTGCTGGGGTTGGATCGATGCGATTCGCAAGGGTCTTGACGACAGGAGCTTCTTGCAACGCTACGTGCCGCGCGGTAGGCGAAGCACCTGGAGTCAGATCAACGTCGCCAACGTTGCCCGACTGATCCGTGAAGGCACCATGACCGAACATGGTCTCCGCAAAGTCGACGCCGCCAAGGCCGATGGCCGCTGGCTGCGCGCCTATGGCAGCGGCCAGGCGATGGCGATTCCCGCTGACCTGCAGGCGGCCATCGACGCAGATCCCAAAGCCCAACTGATGCTTGGAACGCTCAGCGAACAGAACAGATTTGCCTTGGCGTTCCGAATGCACAACATGAAGACGGAGGCCGGGAGGAAGCGAAAGATTGAAAGCTTTGTCGCCATGCTCAGGCGTGGCGAGACGATCTACCCTCAGACCAAGAAGTGATGCGCGGCGTGACGCACCCTCAGACACAAGCAACCTGGACGCTGATCGGACGCGCGCTGGGGTGACGCGCTACACGATCAAAGTCTCGCTCAGCGGCCCCGGAGCGCGGCGATCTGCTGACTCGCAGTTGAGAGCCGATCTGCCCTATATTCACTGCCACCAGCCGAGCCAGCGCCGCCAAGCTGCACCAGAATCTCCGGCGCGCCACGCGCCGGAGGAGACGACCCGATGATCTTTGAACAAATCTCAACCGGGGGCTGCCAGTCCTATCTGCTGGGTTGCGAAGACACCTGTGCCGGCGCGCTGATCGACCCCGAGGTCAGCCAGGTCGACCGCTACCTGGCGCTGGCCGCGCGTGACGGAGTGCAGATCCGCTTCGTGATCGACACCCACACTCACGCGGATCACTTCTCGGCCGCCGCGCAGATCGCCGAGCGCCTCGGCGCGGCTCGGGTGATGCATCGCGCCAGTCCGGCACCCGGCGTCGGCATGCGCGTGGACGACGGCGAATCGATCGCGCTCGGCAATCTGCGCCTGAAGATCATGCACACGCCGGGCCACACCGCCGATTCGATGTGCCTGCTGGTGAATGACCGCGTCTTTACCGGCGACACCTTGCTCATCGGAGGCACCGGCCGAACCGATTTGCCCAGTGGCGACCCGCAGGCCTTGTACGAGAGCCTGTTCGGCCGCCTGGTCACGCTTGACGCCGCGACGAAGGTGTACCCAGCGCACGACTACAAGGGACGCAGCCACTCGACCATCGGCGACGAGATAGCCAGCAACCCGCGGCTGCAGCATCGAGACCCCGTTGCTTTCGTGAAGACGATGAATGCCCTGAACCTGTCGATGCCCACGCATCTGACCGAGGCCCTGCGGACCAACATGAGCGGTGGCAAGACCGTGGCGCAGATGCTGGCGGAAGCGACCGCGAAGGTGCCCTTCATGGGCATGGCGGAATTGCGCGCACGGGTGGAATCTGCACCGGGCGACCAAGTGGTGCTCGACGTGCGCGAGCGCGATGCTTACGAGGCCGGTCACATTCCCGGCGCCAGGTTGCTGCCGCGCGGCCAGCTGGAACTGCGCGTCAACAGCGAGTTGCCCGACCCCACGGCACGCATCGTCGTGTGCTGCGAAATCGGCCGCATCTCGACACTGGCCACCGCCACGCTGCGCTCGATGGGCTTCCAGCGCGCCGTGGCCTTGGATGGCGGTATGAAGGCCTGGGGCGATGCCGGCTACCCGATGCGGGTCGGCAAGGACGCCTGATGCTTGCGCCACTGTTCGCCGATCCAGCTGCCTACCGGGATGTCGCTGAAGATGAGGGTCTTGCCAACAG
>JBDUAG010000582.1:0-3085 GCA_040004785.1 Burkholderiales bacterium
AGGCTGTCGACCAGGTCGGTCGCGAATTCGGCCCGCAGGCGGCCCTTCGCCACCAAGGCGTCGAGGCGTGCCGCCGTGCTGGTCGCGTCCACCTGCTCGCGCAGCGCGAGGCTGCGCACGCCGTGCACGATCGGGAAAATGCCTGCCTTCTTCAGGTCGAGTGTCTGCTTGTCTTGATCGCCGATCGGCAACAGCTTGTTCCACCACCCGCCCGATTCGTCGGGAAACGAGTCGATCGCCGCGGCAAAGCGGCCGAGCAGCGCGTCGTCGGCCGTGACGAGCCGCCCCACCTCCGCCCGCACGCCCGTCAGCAGCGCGGCATCGCCGGCCACGGCATGCGCGTCGACGAAGATCGCCAGCGCCATCAGGCCGGGGGGGTCGGGCCGGAGCAGCCAGTTGCGCACGATGGTGCCGAAGGCGCTCGCGCTGTGTCGCCACCGCGGGTTGCTGACCATGATGCCGCCCGGGCAGTCGGGATAGCCGAAGTCGCGCAGCGCTGCGGAGAAGCGCCGGCAGGCTTCGGCCACGTCCGCGTCGCTCACCGTCGCGCCATCGCGCAGGATCAGGCCGTTGTCCTGATCGGTCTTCAGCAGCTGCTCGCCGCGCCCTTCGCTGCCCATCACGAACAGGCAGCTGTCGGCGACAAGCTCGGCCGGTGCGACCAGCTGCCAGGCGCGCTCGAACAGCTTGGCGTTGAGCGCCTGCACCAGTTTGCCGATCTGGCCGACCCGCGTGCCGCCGCGGTACAGCAGGGCAACGAAGCGCGTGATCCGCTCGGCCTGGGCGCGCAGCGTGTCGAGGTCGCTCGCCTGCACGATCTGCACCGTGATCAGGTACGAGTGATTCGACAGAAAGCTCAACAGGTCGAGCTGTTCGAGCAGCCCGACGATCCGTTCGCCCTCAGCGACGACGAGCCGGTGCACCTGGTGCTGGATCATCAGCGCGAGCGCATCGAACAAGGGCGCGTCGGGCGCGATCGACACCAGCTTGAAGGTCGCCAGTTCCCGCACCGGCAGCGCGGCCAGCGGCCGGCCGTCGAGAACGGCGCGCTGCAAGCCGGTGTTGGTGAAGATGCCGAGCCGGGCGCCGTTGCGCACCAGCACGCTGCTCGTGCGCTGCGCCTGCATCAGCGCGGCGACATCGACGATGGCGGTGCCGCCGTCGACCACATGCGCCGGGCGCAGGAATGCCTCGGCGACCCTCGACATCGTCAGCGCATGCATCTCGCGCTCGCTGTGGCGTTGCGCCAGTGCGCCGAGCTTGTTCGACAGGTCGGAGAACAACAGCGCACCGAATGCGGCATTGCGCGAGATCAGCGCGTTGACGGCCGCCTTGGACACCTCGTAGGCCAGCACCTCCTCGGCCGCCACGAAGCGGCTGCTCGCGCGGCCGGCCACCAGCGAGCGGCCGTCGAAGCAATCGTGCGGGCCGTACGTCGCCACCATCTCGTCGGCGTCGAACTGCGAGACATGGCCCTTGATCACGACGAACAAGTGCGACGGCAGGGTGTCGGGATCGAGAATCGTCTCGCCTTCGCGGAAGTACGCGATGTCGACGGCATCGCGAACGAGACGTTGCTCGTCGTCGTCGAGACAGTCGAACGGCGACGACGAGAAGTCGAATGCGTTGGGCATGGCCGATGATGGATCAGCCCGCATCGGGTGGGAATGCCACTCGGCGCGCAAGCGGGTCACGACCTTCTGAAACCTTGACAAAGCTCAACATCGCCGGCTCCGCGGAGGCCATGCTGCGAGCGGTTGTACCGATGCGGTGCACCTCGACAACACGGAGACCCGAATGAGCGAGCACCCCAACGGTTCGTACCCCCCGCCGGACGCCGTCGCAAGCGGCGCGCACGTCAGCGGCATGGCGGCGTACCAACTGCTGGCAGACGAGGCCGAAGCCGACCACAGCGCCTACTGGGCCCGTCTGGCGCGTGAATTCATCAGCTGGAAGACGCCGTTCACGAGATCACTCGACGACAGCGAGGCGCCGTTCTTCAAGTGGTTCGAGGATGGCACGCTGAACGTCTCGTACAACTGCCTCGACCGCCAGGTCGAGCGCGGGCTGGGTGAGAAGGTCGCCATCATCTTCGAGGCCGACGACGGCCAGGTGGCCCGCGTCACCTACCGCGAGTTGCTAGAGCGCACCTGCCGTCTGGCCAATGCCTTGAAAGCGCGCGGCGTCAGGAAGGGCGACCGCGTCGTCATCTACATGTCGATGAGCGTCGAGGGCGTGGCCGCGATGCAGGCCTGTGCGCGCATCGGCGCGGTCCATTCGGTGGTGTTCGGCGGCTTCTCGGCCCACAGCCTGCGCGACCGCATCGAAGGTGCAGGCGCAGCGATGGTCATCACCGCCGACGAGCAGGTGCGCGGCGGCAAACACCTGCCGCTGAAGGCCATCGTCGACGAGGCGCTCGGGCTGGGCGGCTGCGATACGGTGAAGAACGTGATCGTGTACCGCCGCACCGGCGGCACCGTGGCGTGGGATGCGGCACGTGACCACTGGCTGCACGACGAGACGCAGGAGCAAAGCACCAGTTGCGAGCCCGAATGGGTCGGCGCCGAGCACCCGCTGTTCCTGCTCTACACCTCGGGCTCGACCGGCAAGCCCAAGGGCGTGCAGCACTCGACCGGTGGCTACCTGCTGCATGCGGCGCTCACCACGCAGTGGACTTTCGATCTGAAGCCCGACGATGTGTTCTGGTGCACCGCCGACATCGGCTGGGTCACCGGCCACACCTACATCACCTACGGGCCACTCGCGCTGGGCGCGACCGAGATCGTCTTCGAGGGCATCCCCACCTACCCCGATGCGGGCCGGTTCTGGAAGATGATTCAGGATCACAAGGTGACGGTGTTCTATACCGCGCCGACGGCGATCCGCTCGCTGATCAAGGCCGCCGAGAGCAACGCGGAGGCGCACCCGAAGAACTACGACCTGTCGAGCCTGCGCATCCTCGGCTCGGTCGGCGAGCCGATCAACCCGGCCGCGTGGGAGTGGTATCACAAGCACATCGGCGGCGGCCGTTGCCCGATCGTCGACACCTTCTGGCAGACCGAGACCGGCGGCCACATGATCACGC
>JBDUAG010000084.1:0-10357 GCA_040004785.1 Burkholderiales bacterium
CGGCCGCGCAGGCGCTCGATCAGCGTGAGCACGGCCTCGATCTGCACGGCGTCGACTCGCGCCGCTCCTTCGGCCAGGTCTTCGGCAGCGGGATCTGGCCGGTCAGGACGCACACGCCCATCGCCAGACCGATGCTGCCCTGGTACTAGGCGTCGCTGGACACCGTCGCGATCATCTCGCCCTTGCGGATGGCGTCGATGGCTTTCGGGATGCCGTCGACGCCGACCACCGCGATCTTGCCGGCCAGCCCCGCGGCGCGCAGCGCTTCGAGCGCGCCCAGCGCCATGTCGTCGTTGGCGGCCCAGACGGCGGTGATCTGGCTGCCGTACTTCGCCAGCCAGGTCTGCATGATCGGGAACGCGGCGGTGCGGTCCCAGTTGGCGGTCTGCTGGTCGAGCAGCTTGATCGCGGGCCGCGCGGCGAGCACCTGCTGCAGCCCGGCGAAGCGCTTGCGCGCCGGGTCGGTGTCGAGCCGGCCCTGCAGCGCCACGATGCCGCCCTTGCCGCCGATCGCATCGGCCAGCCGTTGCGAGATCGACACGCCGGCCTCGGTGCTGTTGACGGCGACGTGCGCGATCCACTGATCGTTGCCGTTGAACGGGTGCAGCCCCTCGTTGTGCGCCCAGTGGCTGACGATCCATGCACCCGACCGATTCGCGGCGTCGACCATGGGCTTGATGACGAGATCGGCGCTCGGCTCGACGTTGACGATCGTGCAGGCCGGGCGTGCCGTCAGCAACCCGCGCATCAACGACATCTGCTTGTCGGAGTCGCCCTGGTTCAGCTGCAGCACGTAGTTCTGTTCGAGCCCGGCCCACTTCGCAAACAGGCGCCCGCCCTTGTCGAGATTGGCGTGATAGGGCTGCGCGAGCTCACGCATCGAGTTGACGAGCCGGATCTGCGATTTCTCGCACAGCGGGGCGGCTTCGGCCGGGCCTGACGCGGCCAGCAGCGGCATGCCGATGGCGATCAGCAGCGGGAACCACGGAGGGCGTTTCATGGGTTCGGTTCCTTTCGGTCATCGTACCCCGTGGGTGCCCGTGCGGTGATGCGCGCGAACCCCGTGTTCAGGTGATCGAGACGGTCGCCTCCAGCTCCAGCGAGTGCAGGCCCGCAATGACGGGGTCGAGCTCGCGGATCGTCGTCCTCAGCAAGGCGTCGATATCGGCTGCGCCGGCACCGTTCGTGCACGCGCGTTCAAGCGCGCCGGCGGCATCGCGAACGGCATGCGCGCCCAGTGTGCTCGCGACACTCCGGAGGTCGTGCGCCAGGCGCATGGCCGTGCGCATGTCGTGTGCGCCGCAGGCGGCGTGGAAGCGGGCCGCGAAGTTGGTTTCGCGGTCACGGAACATGCGCAGCAGACGTCGAAACAGCTTCTCGTCGCCCATCACGCTGGCGAGCGCGACCCGGCTCTCGATGCCGGGGAACCCATCCCGCGGCGTCAACGCGGCCGGCAGGATCCAGCGCGACAGCGTCGCGAACATCTCGGCGATGTTGACGGGCTTGGCGATGTGGTCGTTCATGCCGGCCGCGAGCACCTTCTCGCGGTCGCCGACCATCGCGTTGGCCGTCATCGCGATGACGGGGAGATGGCGCCATTGCACATGCTCGCGCAGCGCGCGCGTCGCGACGTAGCCGTCCATGACCGGCATCTGGCAGTCCATCAGCACACCGTCGAAGTGCTCGCGCGCCAGCATCTCGAGCGCCTCGCGGCCGTTGTTGGCGACGCGCACGATGATGTCGGCCCGGCCCAGCAGGTCGCTCGCGAGCTCCTGGTTGATCGGGTTGTCTTCGACCAGCAGGATGCGCGCACCGGCCAGGCCGGACCGGTGGTTCTGCATCGCCTCCTCGCGCAGTTCGCCGCGCATGCTGTGCTGCTGCGGTTGCCCGATCGCCTGAAGGCAGGCGTCCAGCAGCGTGGAGGGCGAGACCGGCTTGGTCAGGATGGCGGCCGCGACGAGTTGCTCGCTCGCCATCCGGCGCGCCACCTCGTCGCGGCTGAAGGCCGTGAGCATCAGCACGGTCGGGGGAGGGTGGCCCAGCACGATGCCGTCGAGCTGCTTCAGGCAGTCGAGCCCGTCCGCGCCGGGCATCTTCCAGTCGAGCAGCAGCAGCTCGTACGGCGTGCCGCGCGCGTCGGCCGCGGCGATCGCCTCGATGGCGGCCTTGCCGTCACTGGCCGCCGATGGATTCAGGCCGAGCGCTCGGGTCATTTGAATCAACACCTCGCGGGCGCAGTCGTTGTCGTCGACGACCAGCAGGCGGGCGCCGCGCAGTCCGACGCCGGAAGACCTCGCATGCTCCATTGCGCGCTCGCGTCCGATGCCGAAGCTCGCGCTGAAATGGAATCGGCTGCCGCGCCCCGGCGCGCTCTCCACGCCGAGCTTGCCGTCCATCATGCGGACCAGGTGGTGGCTGATCGCCAAGCCCAGGCCGGTGCCGCCGAAACGTCGGCTCGTCGACGAGTCGGCCTGTGAGAAGGGCTTGAACAGTCGCGCCTGCTCGTCGGGCGAGATGCCGATGCCGGTGTCGCGCACCTCGAAGCCCAGGCGCACCGAGCTCGCGTCGCGCGCCAGCACCTCGACCTCGACGACGACCTCGCCGCGCTCGGTGAACTTGACCGCGTTGTTGCCCAGATTGGTCAGCACCTGGTTCAGGCGCGAGGGATCGCCGACCAGCGCGCTCGGCAGCTCGGGGGGCAGTGCGAACACCAGCTCGAGGCCCTTCTCCTCGGCCTTCATGCCGACCAGGTTGGCCAGGCTGTCCATGACGTCACCCAGATCGAACGGGATATGCTCGACATCCAGGTGGCCGGCCTCGATCTTCGAGAAGTCGAGGATGTCGTTGATGATGCCCAGCAGCGATTCGGCCGACGCGTGCACCTTCTGCACATAGTTGAACTGCTGCGGATTCAGGCCGCTCTGCAGCGCCAGATACGACATGCCGAGGATCGCGTTCATCGGCGTGCGGATCTCGTGGCTCATGTTGGCGAGGAAATCGCTCTTGGCCTGATTCGCCGCTTCGGCCACCTGCCGTGCGTCGCGTTCGGTCTCGGCCAGTTTGCGCCCGGTCAGGTCGAGCACGAAGGCCACGCCGTGCTCTTGCGACCCTTCGAAGAAGGCGCCGCCGATCAGGATGGGCACGCGTTGGCCGTCCTTGCGGATGAACTCCTTTTCGTAGACCGTCCAGCTGCCCGTCTGCCGGAGTTCGATCGTCGCCTTCGAGTCGGCCGGTTGGTATTCGGGCGGCGTCATCGCCGCCCACCGGACGGCCCCGGCGCGCAGGTCTTGCTGCCCGTAGCCGATCATGTCGAGGAAGGCGGTGTTCGCTTCGGTGATGTCACCGTCGACGTTCCAGAAGAAGACGCCGATGATGTTCGATTCCACCAACCGCCGGATGCGGCTGTCGCGCTCGCGCAGCGAGGCCTCGGCACGCTGCCGCTCGGCGTTCTCGCGCTGCAGGTCGGCATACAGCAACGCGTTCTCCAGCGAGATCGCCGCCTGCGCCGCCAGCAGTTCCAGCACGGTCAGGCGCTGCGCGGTGAAGGCATGCGTGACGAGGTTGTTCTCGAGATAGAGCAGGCCGATCAGCGTCGACTGCCGGGTGATGGGCAGGCACAGCACCGACCTCGACCCGCGCTGCGCCAGGCACGGATCGGTGGAGAACGGATTGGGCTGCGACGCATCGGCGAGCAGCACCGGCGCCTGGCTGCGGCGAACATAGTTCAACACGGTCGTGGGCAGCTCTGACGCCTGCACTGCCTCCCCGAGATTCAGCTGGACTTGAACCGCATGCGGCTCCACGGCGGCTTGGGCGGCGCGGATCAATGCGTCGCCGCGAACCAGCAGCAGGTCGCCGGTCTGGGCGCCGGCATTCTCGATCACGATGCGCAGCAGCGTGTTGACCAGCTCGTCGAGCACGATCCGCCCGGAGATGGCCTGCGAGGCCTTGGCGACCGACAGCAGGTCGACCTCGCCCACGTCGCCGCCTGCACGCGCGGCGCCCGGCTGATCCGGCTGCGGCTGCCATTGCGGATAGAGCTTGTCGAGCTGCCTGACCTTGGCCTCGGCGCCGCAGCGCGCGAAACACTGGCGCGCCTCGGTCAGATGCGCGCGGGCGGCCGTGGTCGACCCGCGGGTCAGGTAGAAGCGCGCGGCGAGTTCGTGCGCGATGCCTTCACTCTTGGCGAGGCCGTTCGCGCGACCTGATCGAACCGCCTGTTCGTACAGAGGCATGGCATCGAGGTCGCGACCGTCGAGGCGGGCGATCTCCGCGCCCAGCAGGGCCGCACGACTGTCGAAGTTCTCGGGGCAGTGGCGCGCCCATTCGTCGAGTTGCCGATGGTGCGCGATCAGTGCGGCGAGGTGCGTCGCGCGGGCGTCCGGGTCGGCCTCATCGCAACAGGCTGTCGCGGCGAGGGCGGCGAAGAAGTGGTACTCGGCCAGTTCGATGTGCGATGGCGAGGTCCAGAGGAGCGGCTGGGCCAGGGACGCCGCACTGCGCGCGGCCGTGCCGTCGCCTGCCAGCACATGCGCCTCCAGTTGGCGAATCCAGTACCAACAGGCCGCGATGGCCAGGCGGGAATCGTCCGCGAGACGCTGTTCGAAGGCCGCTTCGTCGACATCGATCTCGCCCGCGGGGGGATCGACCGACGCGACTCCGCGCAGCGCGCGGATCAGCAGGAGTTGTCCGGTCAGGATGTCGGCGACAAGGCCGAAGCGCGACTGGCGCGCAAACGCCAACCCGGTCTCCGCCTCGCGTTGGACCTCGCCGAGCGGCCCCTCGCTGGCCAGCAGGTTGCTGATGAGGTGATTGCGGCTGTAGGCCGCGAACGTCAGGTCGCCGCTTTCGTTCGCCACATCGAAGGCGCGCCGTATCCATTCGCGCCCGGTGGGGAAGGGGCGTGCCCAGGGGCTGACGACGTTGCCGAAGTGCAGGTAGACGCGTGCCTTGAAGCGCCCCAGGCCGCGCTGATCGACGAGCCCGAGGCCCAGCGTGCCGAAGCGGTACGCGGCTTCGTAGTGGCCCAGGCGCGGCCCCAGAACCATGCCCAGCCACGCGTAGCCGATGCACGAGCCGTCGCTGTGGCCATGCTCGAGGCTGATGTTGGCCATGCGTCCGACGACCAGGCCCAGCAGGTTCTCGTCGGTGAACAGCGTGGGCGGCAGGATCGCGGTCAGCACGTCCATCGTGGCGCGCGAATCGGGGTCGCTCATCAGAGGCAGGTCGATGAGCGTCTCGATCGCGCGCTCGCCCAGACGCTCGAACATGCGCTCGAACTCGGCCTGGACCGCGTCACGCGTCGGATGCCGCGACCACTGCGCATCGACGCGTCGCAGGTAGTCCAGCCCGGCCTCGACCGCGCGGTCGCTGCGGTCCAGCGTCGTGAAGAGGTTGACGCGCGCGCAGGTGACGGCCGCCAGCTCGACCTTGCTGGTGGCGCGATCGGCCAGCATCGCCAGGCGTTGCTCTGCCGCGACCAGCTCACCGGTGAGGTATTCGCATTCGGCAAGGCGCGACTCGAGCGCGAAGCGCAGCGCGTGGCGACGCTGCCAGCTGTCCTGCGGCAGGAGTGCCAGCCCGGCGGCGAAGTACGTCAGCGCCGCGGCATACGCGGTCGACTCCTTGGCGCGGTCTCCGGCGCACAAGTCGAGTTCGGCGAGCCGTTCACGTTCGGCCGCCAGCGTGATCTGCTCGGCGCCGCGGTTGAACTGGTTCACGATCTCGAAGATGTCCGCCTCGATCTCGGCCGGCGCCTTGCCCGCCGAGAGCAGCCGGCCGATGCGCAAGTGCTCGGCGGCGCGCTCGCCTTCCGAGAGCAGTGAATACGCCGCCTCTCGAATGCGGTCGTGTAGAAAGGCATAGCCGTCGTCGGCCTGGAACACGAGCCCGCTGCGAGCCGCCTCCCACAAGGCGGCGTGGACGTCCTGTTCGGACGTCCCCTGCAGTTTGCCCAGGTGGCTCGCGCTCGCGTGAGGGCCCAGACAGGCGAGCAGCTTCATGGCCGATTGCGTGGCGCCGGGCAGGCGGCTCAGCTTGGCCACCATCAGATCGACGACGTTGTCGGTGAAGCGCTTCGCGCGGATGCGGCGGATGTCCCAGGTCCAGGCCATCGCGCTCGGCTCGAACACGAGCTGGCGCTCGTCCGCCAGCGCCGCGATGAACTGGTTCGTGAAGAAGGGATTGCCGCCTGTCTTCTGGTGCACCAGTTCCGCCAGCTCATGCACCTGCGCCGGCGCGCTGTGCAGCGTGTCGACGAGCAGGCGCTCCACGTCGTCGAGCCCGAGCGGTGCCAGCACGATCTCGTGCACCGGCAGCTTGCTCGTGTGGCGGATGGCGGCCAGGGTGCGCGTCAGCAGGTGCGCGGCGTCGACCTCGTTGTCTCGGTAGGCGCCGATCAGCAACAGGTGGCGCAGGTCCGGTTCGCCGATCAGGTGTTCGAGCAGACCGAGCGTCGCCGCGTCCAGCCACTGCAGGTCGTCCAGGAACAGGACCAGCGGATGCTCGGCCTGCGCAAACACGCCGAGGAAGCGCCCGAACACCCGGTGGAAACGACGCTGCGCGTCGTGTGGCGACACGTCGTCCGGGCCGGGCGGCGGCGCCCCGATGATGAACGCGAGTTCGGGAACGAGTTTGACGATCAGATGCGCGCTGCTTCCCAGCGCCGCCTGCAGCGCATCCCGCCAGTCCCCCACCTGCGCTTCGCTCTGGCCCAGGATCTGGCGCACCAGCGCGCCGAACGCCTGTGCCACCGTAGCGTACGGGATGTCGCGCCGGTGCTGGTCGAACTTGGCCGACGCGAACAGGCCGCGGCGGGGCAAGAGCACCCGGTGCAGCTCGTTCACCACCGACGATTTGCCGATCCCCGCATAGCCGGACATCAGCACCAGCTCGGCGCTGCCTTCGGCCGCGACCCGGTCGAAGGCGCCGCTCAGGACCTCGATCTCGGCCTCGCGCCCGTACAGCTTCTCGGGGATCAGCAGGCGGTCCGAGGCGTCGTGCGCGCCCAGCTCGAACGGGTCGAGGCGCCCGTGCGCCTGCCACTGCGTCAGGCATTCGCGGAGATCGACCTCGAGGCCGGCGGCGGTCTGGTAGCGGTCTTCGGCGGCCTTGGCGAGCAGCTTCATGACGAGCGCCGACAGCATCGGCGGAACGCCATGCGCCCGCGCCGCCGGCGGCGTCGCCTGGCGCGCCAGGTGGCCGTGGAACAGCTCGATCGGGTCGGCGGCGTCGAAAGGCAAAACGCCCGTCAGCAGCTCGTAAAGGGTGACGCCCAGCGAATAGAGGTCGCTGCGCGAATCGATCGACCGGTTCATCCGGCCGGTCTGTTCGGGCGCCATGTAGGCGAGCGTGCCGGCGATGTCTTCGGGGGCCGCAGGTGCGTGCCGCTCGCTTGGCTGGCGGCTGGCGATACCGAAGCCCATCAGGTGCACAGCGCCGCTTGTCGGATCGACCAGCACATTCGCGGGCCGGATGTCCTTGTGGACGATGTCCCGGCCGTGGAGCTGGACCAACGCGGCCGCCAAGGCGATCGCGATGCGCAGGAAGCGGCCCGTTTCCAGGGGCGGGCCGACCAGGTCCGCAAGAAGTTGACCACCCGGGTCCGAGAACAGCAGCGTGAGCCCGTCGGGCCATTGGACGAGTTCCAGCGGTTGAACCGCCCAGCGCGGGTCGAGTTCGAGCCGCAAGGCATGCTCACGCGCAAGCCGCTTGGCGCCTGTCGAGCTGGCGGAGCCCGCGGCCGCCGTCAGCGCCAGCCGCGGCTCGGCGGCATTCGGATCGCGCACGCGGTGCAGCACGAACTCGGCATCGCGCCGCACGAGCTCGAGATGCCGATCCGATGGAGTCATGTGCGAGAGGCCTGAACGTGCAGAACGAGGAAAGTCTAGCGGCAATCCGCCGTTCTCTGGCCCGGGGAAGCACGCGGGTCAGGCTACAGTTGCCTACCGCTTCCCAACGCCTCCATGACCCTGCCCGCCGACGAACAAGCCATGCGCATCGCGCTCGACCAGGCCCACAACGCGTGGCTGGTCGGCGAGGTGCCCGTCGGCGCGGTGATCGTGCGTCGCTCTGCTGAAGGAACGCAGGTGATCGCGACCGGCTACAACCGCCCGATCACCGAGCACGACCCGACCGCGCATGCCGAGATCGTCGCGCTGCGCCATGCGGCGACGCTGCTTGCCAACTACCGGCTGCCCGAGTGCGAACTCTACGTGACACTCGAACCCTGCGCGATGTGCGCGATGGCGCTGATGCACGCACGCTTCAAGCGCGTGGTGTTCGGTGCGCCCGATCCGAAGACCGGCGCCGCCGGGTCGGTCGTCGACCTGTTCGCCAACGCACAGCTGAATCACCACACCGAACTCGTCGGAGGGGTGCTCGCCGACGAGTGCAGTGCGGTGCTGAAAGACTTCTTCGCCGAACGCCGCGCACAGTACCGCGAGCTGCGCGCCGCGCGCACCGGCGAGCCGGCCGGCATCCCCACCGGCGAAACCCTCGAACTGGACTTGCCGCCGAGCGAGCTGTGAGCGACCCGATGACCTTGATGACCCTCTACACGCCTGCGGGCGCGCTCCTGAAGCCGGCCGCGCTGACGCTGGCCGCGAAGCGCCTGAAGGCGCTCGGCTTCGACGTGACGATCGACGAAGCAGCGCGTGCGCGCCACCAACGCTTCGGTGGCGACGACGACACGCGCCTGGCCGCGCTGCACCGCATTGCGCACGAGGCACCCGGCATCGCCCTGGCAACGCGCGGGGGCTATGGCCTGACGCGGCTACTCGACCGCATCGACTGGACGCTGATCGAGCACAGCATCGAGCGCGGCACGCGCTGGGTCGGCCACAGCGACGTGACGACCTTGCAGATGGGCCTGCTCGCGCACCGCAAGGGCGGGCAGGGCGGGATCACCTGGGCCGGGCCGCTCGCGTGCGACGACTTCGGCCGCACCGACGAGGCCGGCGGTGTCGACGAGATCACCCGCGACTGCTTTCTCGAAGCGATGAGCGGTGAGCTCGAAGCGGTGGGTTTTCGCACCGAGGCCGGCTTTGATGGGTTGGAGGTGCGCGGCACGCTGTGGGGCGGCAACCTGTGCATGGTCAATTCGATGCTGGGCACGAAACACTTCCCGCGCGTCAAGGGCGGCATCCTGTACTTCGAGGACGTCAACGAGCACCCGTATCGAATCGAGCGCAACCTGCTGCAACTGCACCAGGCCGGCGTGCTGGACGCGCAGAAGGCGATCGTGCTCGGCGAGTTCAGCGCCTGGCGAAAGGCGCCGCACGACCGCGGGTTTTCGCTCAAGACGGTGGTGGCGCACCTGCGTTCGCTGACCAAGACGCCGATCCTGACGGGCCTGCCGTTCGGCCATGTGCCCACCAAGGTGACGATGCCGGTCGGCGCAAGGGTCACGGTGCTGGTTGATGGGCGCAATGTGCTGATCGGCTGGGACCATGCGCACGCCCCTGCGCATCCACATGGCCACAGCCACGGTGAACACACTTGAAACCACCCGTACAATCCGCCGCGCAGCGCGGTAGCCGGCCACAAGCCGCAGTCACCGGCGCGCACTGAACAAGGAACGAGCGCCATGAGCGGAGGGGTGGGGTGGAAGTGCATGGTGCTGGCCATCGCGGCGTTGATCGCCGGTTGCGACAACAGCCCGAACCCGAAAGGCAGCGAAGCCACGAACACGATGTTCGTCGCGTTCCAGGAGCGCTCGCCGCGCCACCTCGACCCGACGGCCTCCTACGCGGTCAACGAAGTGCCGTACATGTACTCGGTCTACGAGCCGCCCTACGCGTACCACTACCTGAAGCGGCCCTACACGCTGGTGCCCAAGTCGGCGACCGAACTCGCGACGCCGCACTACCTCGACAAGGACGGCAAGCCGCTGCCCGATGACGCCCCCGGCGCACTCGTCGCGGAGAGCCAGTACGACATCCACATCATCCCGGGCGTGCGCTACGCGCCGCACCCGGCGTTCGCGAAGAACGCGCAGGGCGAGTACCTCTACCACGCGATGACCGAGGCGCAGACGCGCGACAAGCATTCGCCGCTCGACTTCCCGGTGACCGGGACGCGCGAGCTCGTCGCCGACGACTTCGTCTACGCCCTCAAGCGCCACGCCACGCCGCGCATCGAGGCGCCGATCTACGGCATCTTCTCGGAGTACGTGCTCGGCTTGAAGGACTACGGCAAGCTGATCCGCGAAGAAGACCGGAAGCTGCGCCAGGGGCTGGATCCGGCCGCGCTCGACAAGCCCTTCCTCGACTTCCGCAACTACCCGCTGGCTGGCGCGACGGTGCTCGACAAGTACACCTACCGCATCCGCATCAAGGGCAAGTACCCGCAGTGGAAA
>JBDUAG010000583.1:0-3077 GCA_040004785.1 Burkholderiales bacterium
CGACGACCGAGACGAACTCGCCGGCCTGGATGTCGAAGTCGAGCGGCTTCAGCGTTTCGACCTCGCCGTCCTGCGTGCGGTAGGTCTTGCGCAGGCCCTGGGCGCGGATCAGCGTCTTCATGCGGTCGGCAAGTGCAGGTCGATCACGGCAGGTAGTCGAGCGTGACCCAATCTTCGGGCTTGCCGCGCGTCGCCGGGTCCATGCCTCCGTACTGCACCAGCAGGTCAAGCGATTCGCCGACGTTCTTCATCGTCACGCGGAACGGCCGCGCGGTCCGGGTCTCTTCGGTGTGATAGAGCGCGGTCGTCAGCCTGAGTCCGACAAGCATGGTGTCGCGCTGCCCCGACTTGGGCTGCGCCTTCAGCGTGGCGTCGACAGCGGCTTCGGGGTTCTTCTCGGCCTCCTCGAGCGCCTTGGTGGAGGCGCGCATGAAGCGCTTGACCAGGTCGGGCTTGCTGCCGAGCGTGTCCTTGCTCGCGACGATGCCCGAACTGATCAGGTTCACGCCGTAGTCGGCGAAGCGGATCGGCGTCACGCCCTTCTTGGTCGCGTCCTGCAGCTTGATGTTCTGGTCCATTACGTAGCCCAGCAGCAGGTCGGCCTGGCCGTTGATGACGGCGTTCAGCTTGGTTTGCGCGTCGCCCGAGACGGTCTTGAACTGCGATTCCTGCAGCCCGGTCTTCTTCAGGAACAGCGGCCAGATCTGGCTCATCGAGTCGCCCGGCGTCATCGCGACGGTCTTGCCGACGATGTCCTGCGGCGTCTTGATGTTCCTCTCCGAGAAGCCCATCACCGACATCGCGCTGGTCTGCAGCGCCACGCCGACCGCCTTGACGGGCATGCCCTTGGCCGCGGCCTTGATCATCGTCGGCACGTCGATGTAGCCAAAGGTGGCCGAGCCGGCGGCCACGGCCTGCGCGGTCACGGCAGAGCCGCGCCCTTCCTGGATTTCGAGGTCTATGCCTTCGGCGTCGTAGTAGCCCTTGTCCTTGCCAAGGTAGAAGGGCGCGTGTTCGCTGTATGTGTACCAGTTGAGCATCAGGATGACCTTGTCTTTGCCCTGCGCCATCGCCGGTGCGGTCAGGCTGGCGGCGAGTGCCGCGGACGCGGCGAGTTTCACGAGTTCACGTCGTTGCATGTCGTCTCCTTGTCGGTGCGTGATGGGGGAAGCGTTACGCGGCGGCCGCGAGGTCGTGGCGCTGCGAGGCGTGCCATGGCATCAGCCAGCGCTCGATGAGTTCGAGCACCAGAAACAGCAGCACGCCGATCATCGAGAGGATGACCAGCGCGGCGAACATCAGCGGCAGGTCGAAGGTGCCGTTGGCCTTTTGCAGCACATAGCCCAGGCCCGAGTTCGAGCCGACGAACTCGCCGACGACGGCGCCGACGACGGCCAGCGTCACCGATACCTTCAGCCCGCTGAAGATTGCCGGCAGCGCGTGCGGCAGGCGGAACTTCAGGAAGATCTTGAACGGGTTCGCGCCCATCGAACGCGCGAGGTCGATCACGTCGCCCTCGACCGACTTGAAGCCCTGCACGGTCGACACCACGACCGGGAAGAAGCCGAGCAGGAACGCCGCGATCACCTTCGGCACGATGCCGAAGCCGAACCAGACGACGAACAGCGGCGCGATCGCGACCTTCGGGATCGACTGCGAGAACACCAGCAGCGGGTAGACGAAGCTCTCGACCAGGCGCGAGTACGCGATCCACATCGCGATCGGCACGCCGATCAGTGCCGACAAGGCAAAGCCGCCGAGCGTGGCGTACAGCGTGGGCAACGTCTCGCGCCACAGCATCGGCCACTCGGCGGCCAGCATCTTGGCGACCGCGAGCGGATTCGGAATCAGGTAGGGCGGGACCTTGAACACGCGTATCGCGACGTCCCACAACACGACGAGCACCACGACCAGCCAGAGCGGGCGCAGCGCGGGCGAGGTGATCAGGCGTTTGACATTCATCGCTAGTATTCACTGAACGGTTAATTGAGCAGGTAGCCCATCACGACCTCGGTGATGTGAGACAGGCGCTCCGAGAGCGCTTTCGGCGTCATCAGGTTGCGCCCGAAGATCGTCGACAGCGTCGGGTTGTTCGACAGGTAGAAATACGCCAGCCCGGCGATCGAGATGTAGAGATGCACCGGGTCGACGCCACCGCGAAACACGCCGTCGCGCCGGCCTCGTTCGAGCACGTCGCCGAGCAGTTGCACGAGCGGCGAGTTCATCTCGCGCACGCGCTTGGATTGCTTCAGGTGCTTGGCGCGATGCAGGTTCTCGCTGTTCAGCAGCGTCAGGAACTCCGGATGTTTCAGATAGTGCTTCCAGGTGAACGCGACGAGCCGGCGCACCGCCTCGGGCGGGTCCAGGCTTTCGAGGCGCAACTCGCGCTCGGCCTCGCGGATGTCGGCGTAGGTCGTCTCGAGTGCGGCCAGGAACAGCGCTTCCTTGTTGTCGAAGTAGTAGTAGATGAGCCGCTTGTTGACGCCTGCTCGCTCGGCGATGCCGTCCATGCGCGCCCCGCCCAGGCCCTTGTCCGAGAACTCGTCCATCGCGGCCCGCAGGATCGCCTGCTGGGTGCGGTCGGCGTCGCGGGTTCGGGGTTCGGGGAGCGGGAGGGTGGCGGTGCTCACACTGCCAATAATTCACCAGATGGTGAATAGAGGGCAGTCGGGCGAACCCTCGATTCACGCTCGACCGGACCCTGGCCAGGTTGGGGGCACACTCGGGTCTGGCCGACAACAAGCCTCCTTCATGACCGCTCCCACTCCCTCCCGACTCGCCGGGCATGTCCTCGTCGAAGCGCTGATCGCCCAGGGCGTCGCCACCGTGTTCGGCGTGCCGGGCGAAAGCTACCTGGCGGTGCTCGACGGCTTCCACGAACACCGGCACCGCATCCGCTTTGTCGCCTGTCGCCAGGAGGGCGGCGCGGCGTTCATGGCTGAGGCGCAGGGCAAGCTCAGCGGTAGGCCCGGCATCTGCTTCGTCACGCGCGGCCCGGGCGCCACGAACGCCAGCATCGGCCTGCACACCGCGTTCCAGGACAGCACGCCGATGATCCTGTTCATCGGCCAGGTCGC
>JBDUAG010000584.1:0-3073 GCA_040004785.1 Burkholderiales bacterium
CGCGCATCGCCTTGCACAGCATCTCGACCAGCGTCGTCTTGCCCGAGCCGACCGGCCCGCCGACGCCGACGCGCAGCGGCGGGAGTTTCCTGGTGCGGTTCGCGATGTGGTGCAGTGCGGTGCTCATCGCGCCGATTATCAGCGCGGTGGTGGGCCGCCGCCGGCCGGCCGCGCGGCGAGCACGCCGTTGATCAGCTGGCACACGCCGGTGAACGATTCGCCGTTGTGGCCGTTGAACGTGACTTGCGTGCCGGCGGTCTTGCCATTGCAGGCCGCGATCGCCTCCGGCGGCGGGCCGGGCGGCGAGCCGCCAGCACCGCTGGCGGGTGCGGCGGGCGCTGCGACCGCATTGCCCGCCGGCGGCGTCAGCTCGGCGAGCACCGCCATTGCGAAGATCAGGAAAGCCACGAGGGCGTAGCGCCGTGCCATGGTCCGCTCCTCGATCAGGCCGCGATGCCGATGGTCAACGCGAGCGCATAGCCCGTGCTGACGTCGCCTGTGATCGTCGGTGTTTCCAGGGTCGCGCCATCGCTGAACACGTTGTCGGTGGCGAGCGAGACCTGCTTCAGGTTCGCGACGCTGGCGCTGTAGCCGCTGGTCGCGAAGACCTCGTCGCATGTGGCCTGCGTCATCGCGATCTGCGAAGTCTTGACCATGTGCGACACGCTCGTCGCGGTCGCGAGACTCGGGTAGACCTCGAAGTGGATGTGCGGCCAGCGGCCCGAGTAGCACGCGGGGAAGATCGTCGTGAACGTGACCTGGCCGTTGCTGTCGGTCGCCTGCACACCCCGCAGGTAGTTTTCGCCCGTGACGCCGGCCGAGTACAGCGAATACAGGCCCGCCTGGTTGCAGTGCCAGATGTAGATGGCATAGCCCGCAAGGTTGGCGCAGTTCGAGTTGGTGTTGACGAGCGTCAGCGTCACCGTCAACGGCACGCCAGCGGCCACGCCGGTGGCACCGGCGAAGCTGGAACGGATGTCGCTGCGCACGATGCCGCTCATCAGCAGCGCGTTCAGCGAGGTCGTGCCGTCGGCGGGGTAGGGGCCGTTCGTCTCGCTCGGAATCACGGAGCAGGTGCCGGTCGTCGCCGTGGTCGTCGTGCCGGTGGTGGTGCCGCCGGTCGTCGAGGTCGTGGTGGTGCTGCCCGTCGAGGAGGTGGTCGCCGTGGTGGCCGCATCGTCGCTGCCTCCGCATCCGAGCAATGGCAGGCCGAGCGGCAGCGCGCTCGCGCCGGCCAGCCAGGCGAGGGCGCGGCGGCGTTTGAGGATCGTCGCATTCAGCGCCGTGAGGTCGAGTGCGAGGCCGTGGTCGTGGTCGTAGTGATGGTTCTGCATGGAATGGGTGCTCGCGAATGGGCGATGGTGTTGCCAAGGGGTCCATGCTGCCGGCGGCGTGTGTCGAACGTTGGGCCCGTTTGTGTCGGCGCCGACACGTTTGTCACGGCCAGTCAGCCCGGCGGCAATGTCAGTGTCGCCCTCAATCCACCTTCGGCGCGGTTCGCGAGCGTGAGGCGCCCGCCGTTGCGCTGGGCGAGATCGCGCGCGATGTAGAGCCCCAAGCCCACGCTGCCGATGCCGCGACCGCGCGAAGGATCGATGCGGTAGAACGGCTGAAACACCGCGTCGAGTTGATCCGGCGAGATGCCCGGGCCGCTGTCGTCGATGAACAGCTGCACCTCGATCGCGCTGACCTCGATCGAGACCGCGGCCGCGCCGCCGTAGCGCAACGCATTGCCGATCAGGTTGCCGAGCACGCGCTGGAGCGCCGCGGGTTGCGCGAGCACGATGGCCGCCGGCGCGTCGGCCGCCATGCTCGCGGGCTGACTCTGCTCGGCCAGATCGTCGACCAGCGATTGCGCCAGCGCCGTCACGTCGACGCGCTCGCGCTCGGTGCGTTCATGGCTGTCGCGCATCATCCCGAGCACACTGCCGATCAGCGTGTCCATCTCGCGCACGTCGGCCACGCAGCGTTGGGTCTGCGCTTGTTCATCCATGGTTTCGAGGCGCATGCGCAGTCGCGCGAGCGGCGTGCGCAGGTCGTGCGAGATCGCGGCCATCAGCAGCGATTGCGCGTCGAACTGCGCGCGCAGGCGCCGCGCCATCGCGTTGAAGACCTGCGCTGCGCGGCGCACTTCGAGCGTGCCGCGCCGCTCGTCGAGCGGCGGCGTCGGGCGGCCGTCGCCGAGCGTGTTGCTCAGGCCCTCGGACGCGTCAGCGAGTTGGCGCATCGGCGCCGACAGCCAGCGCGCACCGAACCACGCGGCCACGCCGATGGCGACGAAGCGCACGAAGTAGTCGAGCCAGAGCGCACCGGCCGGTCGGGCACTGTCGCCCGGTGGACGCGGGCCGCCACGTCCGTCCGCAGGCGGCGGTCCCGGCGGTGGCCCGCCATCCCGCATCCCGTCGGGCGGCGGCGACAGCGCGCCCATCGGCGGCAGCGAGGGCAGCGCCGCCAGCGGCGCGCCGCCGGGCCGGGCGCCCTCCGGTGGCGCATGCACCTGGGTCGTGATCGCGTAGGCGAGCAGCTGGCTCGCCACCAGCGCGACCCACATCAGCAGGAACAGGCGCCTGAACAGCGTGTCGCCGAACCACGACGCCCACCAACGCTTCACGGCACCGTCTCCACGTCAGCATCGAAGGCGTAGCCTTCGCCGCGCACGGTGCGGATCAACCCCGCCTCGCGCGGGGAATCGCCGAGCTTCTGGCGCAGGCGCGAGACGGCGAGGTCCATCGCGCGGTCGGTGATGTCCGCGCCCGGCGAGCGCGAGAGGTCGAGCAGGCGGTCGCGGCTGAGCACGCGCCGCGGGTGGTCGACAAACGCACCGAGCAGACGGAACTCGGCGCTCGACAAGGCCACGATCACGTTGTCCGGCGAGCGCAGTTCGCGGCTCAGGCGATCGAAGACCCAGCCTCTGAAGGCCACGCGCGTCGCCGGCCCGCTCGAAGCTGCAGCACCGGCGCCGCGGCCGGGCGCGGCCCGCCGCAGCACCGCGTTGATGCGCGCGACCAGCTCGCGCGGCTCGAAGGGCTTGGGCAGGTAGTCGTCGGCGCCGAGCTCGAGGCCGACGATGCGG
>JBDUAG010000085.1:0-10338 GCA_040004785.1 Burkholderiales bacterium
TTATGATTCCGTCGCTCTAACCGACTGAGCTAAAGCGCCTGAGCCCATAATTATAACGTCGCCGGCGCGATCGGCCGCATTCACTCTCAGCCCCACGGCACGAATCGCCCTGCATGTTCAGCTTCTTCAAGAAAAAGGCGCCGGTCGCCGACGACGTCCCCGCTCCAGTCGAGGCGGAGCCGACCGACACGCGGGGCTGGCTCGACCGGCTGCGTGGCGCGCCGGCCGGGCTCGCGCCAACAGCCGCGCCCGAGCCCGAGCCCGAGCCCGAGCCCGAGCCCGAAGTGCCGGCCGCCGCGGAGCCGCGCCGCGGCTGGATGGACAAGTTGCGCGGCGGCCTGCGCAAGACCGGGGCGAGCATCGCACAGGTCTTCACCGGCACGCAGATCGACGATGCGCTGTATGAAGAACTCGAATCCGCGCTGCTGATGGCCGACGCCGGCGTGAAGGCAACCGAGTTCCTGCTCGACGATCTCAAGAGTCGCGTCAAGGCGGCCAAGGCTACCGAGCCCGCGGTGGTGAAGGAACTGCTCGCCGATGCGATCGCCGACCTGCTTGCACCCCTCGAGCGGCCGCTGCGTGTTGGCGAGCAGGTGCCGACGGTGATCATGGTCGTCGGCGTGAACGGCGCCGGCAAGACGACCAGCATCGGCAAGCTCACGCGCCATCTCGCGGAGGCGCAGCAGAAGGTGTTGCTCGCGGCCGCGGACACCTTCCGCGCCGCGGCGCGCGAGCAGCTCGCCGTGTGGGCCGGGCGCAACCGCGTCGAGATCGTGGGGCAGGAGGGCGGTGATCCGGCCTCGGTGACCTTCGATGCGGTCGTTGCCGGCAAGGCGCGCGGCTGCGATGTGGTGATCGCCGACACGGCGGGGCGGCTCACGACGCAGCTGCATCTGATGGACGAGCTGAAGAAGATCCGCCGCGTGATCGCGAAGGCGCAGGAGGGCGCGCCGCACGAGGTGCTGCTGGTGGTCGATGGCAACACCGGCCAGAACGCGTTGACGCAGGTGCAGAATTTTGATGCGGCGTTGCAGCTCACCGGCCTGATCATCACCAAGCTCGACGGGACCGCGAAGGGCGGTGTGCTCGCTGCGGTGGCGCTGTGGTCGCGCGAGCGCGTCGCCGCGGGCGGGGCGCCGCTGCCGGTCTACTTCATCGGCGTGGGCGAGCAACTCGAAGACTTGCAGACCTTCAGTGCGCGCGAATTCGCGCAGGCCTTGCTGACTTGACCCTTCACTTCTTCGACAGCGGCGCCAGGTCGGAGTCGAGGTCGTCGAACCAGGTCGAGGGTGGGGGCTCCAGCAGTTCGATCATCTCGTCCTGCGTCGAATCACGATCCATCTCGTCGAACGGGTTCGGCCCCACGGTGACGGGCAATGCGGCCACCGCTTTCGGGTCCGCCGAGGTCACGGCGGCAGAAATCGCCGGCGGCTTCGGCAAGATCGCTTCTCGCGCGGCCACGGCCGAGGGCAGCGCATCGGCGCGCCAGATCAGCAACGGGATGTTCGCGGCCTGCAGCGAGCGCGACATGCGGGTCAGCCGCTTGCGTGCGCGCTCGCTCGGCTGGGCATTCTCCGATTGCAGCTCGACGACGGCAATCACCTGCGCGGCCATGTCGCAGACCGCGAAGTCGACGCACTGATAGCCGACGCGGCGCAACCAATCGGCGTACGAGTGGCGCTTGGGAACGCTCAGGAAGCGCGCCAACGGCACTTGCGCCAGCACCATGAACTCGGGCAGCGCGCGCACCAGCGTGCCGAAGGCGACGCGTTCGCGCGCCGTCAGCACCCGCGTGGCTTGTGGCGGCCAGCCGATGAGGGTGTCGATGCGCTCGGACGGCGCGGTCGCCTCGGCGCTCGCTTCCGACTCGCGTCGGCGCAGCCACAGCCAGCCGAGCAGCAGTGCCACGGCCAGCGCGACCAGGGCGATCTGTAATGTAGTCATCCGTCAGTCCCAGGCGCGAACGATTTTCAACGCGGCCCGCCGGGCCCGCCCATGCCCTTCATGCCGCCCATGCGCTTCATCATCTTCATCATGCCGCCACCCTTCATCTTCTTCATCATGTCGCGCATTTGCTCGAACTGATTCAGGAGGCGGTTCACGTCTTGCACCTGCACGCCCGCGCCGGTGGCGATGCGGCGCTTTCGTGTGGCCTTCAGCACATCTGGTTTTCGGCGTTCCAGCGGCGTCATTGAGCAAATAATTCCTTCCATGCGGCGCATGTCACGTTCGGCGCGCTCCATGTCGGCCTGGCCAGGGGTCTTGCCGCCGGTCATCTGGCTGGGCAACTTGTCCATCAGGCCGCCGAGGCCGCCCATCTTCTTCATCTGCGACAGCTGCGACAGAAAGTCGTTCAGATCGAAGCTGTCGCCCGATTTGACCTTGTCGACGAGCTTCTGCGCCGCCGCCATGTCGACGCCTTTTTGCACCTCCTCGACCAGGCCGACGATGTCGCCCATGCCGAGCACGCGACCGGCGTGGCGCTGCGCGTCGAAGACCTCGAGGCCGTCGATCTTTTCGCTGACGCCGGCGAACTTGATCGGTGCGCCGGTGATCTGCCGCACCGACAGCGCGGCGCCACCGCGCGAGTCGCCGTCCATCTTGGTCAGCACGATGCCGGTCAGCGGCAGGGCCTCCTTGAAGGCCTTGGCGGTGTTGATCGCGTCCTGGCCCTGCATGGCATCGACCACGAACAGCGTCTCGACCGGGTTCAGCGCGGCGTGCAGTTCCCGGATCTCGGCCATCAGCGCTTCGTCGATCGCGAGGCGGCCAGCGGTGTCGACGAGCAGCACGTCGAAGTAGTGCTTCTTCGCGTAGTCGAGTGCGGCCAATGCGATCGCGAGCGGTTTGTCGTCGCCGCTCGACGCGAACCATTCGGCGCCGGCCTGCTTCGTCACCAACTTCAGCTGCTGGATCGCGGCCGGACGGTAGACGTCGGCCGAGACCGTCAGCACCTTCTTCCTGCGCTTTTCGATCAGGTGCTTGGCGAGCTTGGCGGTGGTCGTGGTCTTGCCCGCGCCCTGAAGGCCGGCCATCAGGATCACCGCGGGCGGTTGCGCCGCGAGGTTGATGTCCGACACGCCTTCGCCCATCGTCGCGGCGAGTTCGCGGTTGACGATGCCGACCAGCGCCTGGCCCGGTGACAGCGAACCGACGACCTCGGCGCCGAGCGCCTTGTCCTTCACGCGCGCGATGAAGTCGCGCACCACGGGCAGCGCCACGTCGGCCTCGAGCAGGGCCATGCGCACCTCGCGCAGCATGTCCTGCACGTTTTCTTCGGTGATGCGGGCCTGGCCGCGCATCGTCTTGACGAGACGACTCAGCCGGTCGGTGAGGGTGGAAGCCATTCGGGAGGGGCGCACCCGCGCGCTCTGCCGTTCAGCGGGGCGCAGGCACGAAAGTACACTGTGTGGATGATTCTATCGGTAGCCCTTGTCCCCGCAGCCGTCTCGGCCTCGGCGTGGGCGCTCGGCGTGCCGTGCCTGGTGGCGCTCGCCGGCTACTCCGTCGCGGCGCTGATGCGCGAGCAGCGCGGTGACATTCTGCGCGCGGCGTTGCTGGCGGCATGGATCGCGCACGCGATCGCCATCATCGTCGATATCGCAGGCATCGGCAGTGAGATCGTTGCGGCGCGCTTCGGCTTCGCGCCGGCGCTGTCGATGACGGTGTGGCTGGTGCTCGCCGTCTACCTGGTCGAGAGCCGCTTCGTGCCGCTGCCCGGCGCGCGCCGCGCGCTCGCGATGCTGGCGTTTGCGGTCGTCGGTCTGGCGTGGCTGTTTCCCGGCGAGGTCCGGCCGCTGGTGGTGTCGCGCTGGGCGCCGGTGCACTGGGGGCTGGGGATCGCGTCGTATGGGCTGTTCGGTGCGGCCGTCCTGCACGCGGCGATGCTGGGCCGCGCGGAGCGCCAGATGCGCACCGCCGCGCTGGCCACGACGAGCGCGAAGAAGGGCATGCCATTGCTGCAACTCGAACGCATGACGTTCCGCTTCGTCGGCGCCGGCTTCGTGGCCCTGTCGGCGGCGATCGCGCTCGGCGCGTGGTTCGCCAGCCCATGGCGCTGGGATCACAAGACCGTGTTCTCGATGCTTGGCTGGCTCGTCTTCGCCGGTTTGCTTGCCGGGCGGCGCGCGTTCGGCTGGCGCGGTCCTGCGGCGACACGCGGTGTCTACGCGGGCGCGGTGCTGCTGCTTCTCGCCTACGTCGGCTCGCGCTTCGTGCTCGAAGTGCTGTTGCACCGCGCGCCATGAAGTTCGTGCTGTTCGCCTTCGCGGTGCTGGTGCTGATCTTTCTGCTGCGCAGCACGCTTCGGGGCAGGCGCCAACCGCCGGTTCGGCCATCTGCCGACACGGCCGCGCCGCAGGCCATGCTGACTTGCGCCCAATGCGGCATCCACATGCCGCGCGATGAAGCGCTGCCGGGACGCGGCGGCGTGTTCTGCGGCGACGCGCATCGGGCTGCGTTCGAGCGAGCGCATCCGCCGGGATGAACAACGTCGATCGATCCGAAGAGCGGCGTTCGGGCGAGCGGCGCGCCGGGCGGCGTTCTGCGTTTGCCGACGAGTCCTGGTTCGGAGCGTTCAGCTCCGATGCCGACACACAGGTGCGCGACGACATGCCGCCCGCCGAAGCCGCACGCACCGCATCCGCCACGCCGGCCCCGCAACCCGAGCCGCCACGCTTCGAGGGCGCGCCATTTCCGCCAAGCGCCGACACCGACAAGCCGGAGGATTCGCGCTTTCTGCTGCGTGAGGCCACGCGCGTGGTCGAATCCGGCCAGACCGCGTTCGAGCGCCTGTATCGCGCGTTCATCGCCGCGCGCGCCGCGCTCGGGCTGGCGCTGGTGCTCGCGCTGTCCGTCGGCGGCCTGTTCGGCCTGCGGCTGAACTCGTGGGCGTCGGCGGTCAGTGTGATCTACGCGGGCGTCGCGGTCAGCATGTGGATGCTTCCGCATTTTCGACGGGCGGTCGCCCCGCGTGCAATGGCGCAGTTGCGCAGCCCGCAGTGGCTGGCAACGATCGGTATCGATCTGTTGTGCTTCACCGCGCTGCATGTGCTGGCGCAAGGCGCGAGCCTGAACTATGTCGCGCTGCTGGTGCTGCCGGTGCTGATGGCCGGTGTGCTGACGCCGCGCAGCCTGGCACTCGCCACCGCTGCGCTGGCGACGCTCGCGCTGCTCGGCGCAGCTTGGGTGACCTCGCTCGCCGGCGCCGACGGCACTTTGCAGATGACGCAGTCGGCGCTTGCCGGCGCCGGCTTCTTCGTGATCACGTTGCTCGCGGGCGAGCTCGCCAGCCGCCTCGCGCGTGAGGAACTCACCGCGCGCGGCAGCCTCGAGATGGCGCGTCAGCAAGCGCAACTGAACCGGCTCGTGATCGAGGAGATGCAGGACGGCGTGCTCGTCGTCGATCGCCGCGGCCGCGTGCGCGCTGCCAACCCGGCTGCGCGGCGCTTGCTCGCTCCGAGCGGCATGAGCCGGCCCGCGCCGTTCCAGCTGCGCGGCGTCTCGGCGTGGGACGCGCTCGTCAAGACGGTGGAGCGCGCGTTCAGCGAAGCGTCTTGGCCGGAGGCGGGGCGCGACGTGGCGCTGCAATTCGAGCCCGGGGCGCTGAACACGCCTGGCGCGCAACGCACCCTGCGTGCCCGGGTGCGCTTCACGCGTAAGCGCGAGCCGCAGGCGATCGAAGAGTTTTGCGTGCTGTTCCTGGAAGACGTGCGCAACATGCAGGCACGCAGCCGCCAGGAGAAGCTCGCTGCAATGGGCCGTGTGTCGGCCGGCATTGCGCACGAGATTCGCAACCCGCTGGCGGCGATCTCGCAGGCGAACGCGCTGCTCGCCGAGGACGCCACCGATCCGGGCCAGCGCAAGCTGATGCAGATGGTGAGCGACAACGTCGAGCGGCTCAAGCGCATCGTCGACGACGTGATGGAGGTGGCGCCGGGCGTGGTGCCCGACGTGGGCGTGATCGACGCCACCGCGCAGGTCGCCGCGGTCTGCACCGAGTGGGCGCGCGCGGCCCAGGTCTCGCTGGGCGAAGGCGGCCCGCTGCGCTTGGAGCTCCCGTCCGAACCGATCGGTGTGCGCTTCGATGGCGAGCATCTGCGCCGCGTGCTGGTGAACCTGCTCGACAATGCGCTGCGCCATGCCAGCAAGGCGCCCGGCGCGATCCGGCTGCGACTGGACTCGCGCCACGACGCACAAGCCTTCCTGAGTGTCTCCAGCGATGGTCCGCCGATCCCACCGGATGTGGAACCCTACCTGTTCGAGCCGTTTTTCTCGACGCGCAGCCGCGGCACCGGGCTGGGCCTGTATATTTGCCGCGAGCTGTGCGAACGCTATGGCGCGACCATCGACTACCGGCTGCGCACCGTGGGCGACAGTCAACGCAACGAGTTCTTCGTGGACATGCAACGCAAGACACTCGGCCCCAGCCTGTTTGCCTAGGGATCTTCGCTCGAACGACGGGGCCATTTTTGCCCGACCTCATGACCAACGCCTCGCACTTCAGCCTGCTCGTCATCGATGACGAACCCGACCTGCGCACGCTCTATGAGCTGACGCTGTTGCGCGAGGGCTATGACATCGAAACTGCGGGCACCGTGCAGGACGCACTGTTGCATCTGAAGGATCGCGTCTACAGCGCCGTGATCACCGACATGCGGCTGCCCGACGGCACCGGCCTGGACGTGCTGCGCTGGCTCGAGGAGAACGGGCGGCGCGAGAAGACCATCGTCATCACCGCCTATGGCTCTGCCGAGAACGCGGTCGAGGCGCTGAAGGCGGGCGCCTATGACTACCTGACCAAGCCGGTCGATCTGAAGCAGTTTCGCGCCGTTGTCTCGTCCGCACTCGGGCGCTCCGGTTCGGGCGCGCCGCCGACGATCGATCCGTCAACGCTGCCATCGGAGAGTGGTGGACCGGCCATCGCAGCAGCGCCGCGCCCCGCGCCGATGGTGGCCGTGCCGGTGAGCCAGGCGTTGTCGCGCATGGCGGGCGATTCGGGCGCGATGCAGCAGGTACGCACGCTGGTCGACAAGGTCGCGCGCAGCATGGCGCCGGTCCTGGTGAACGGCGAGTCGGGCACCGGCAAAGAACTGGTCGCGCGCGCTATCCACGAGGTCAGCGTGCGCAGCGGGCAGCCGTTCGTCGCGGTGAATTGCAGCGCCATCCCCGAGCAACTGCTCGAGGCCGAATTTTTCGGCTATCGCAAGGGCGCGTTCACCGGTGCGATGGAGGACCGCGAAGGCTTCTTCCAGGCCGCGAACGGCGGCACGTTGTTCCTCGACGAGATCGGGGATCTGCCGCTGGCGATGCAATCGAAGCTGTTGCGCGCGATCCAGGAGCGCTCGGTGCGGCCGGTCGGTGCGGTCAGCGAGGTCTCCGTGAACGTGCGGCTGCTCAGCGCCACGCACAAGGATCTGGCCGCCGAAGTGCATGCGGGCAACTTCCGCCAGGATCTGTATTACCGGCTCAACGTGATCCAGATTCGCGTGCCGCCGCTGCGCGAGCGGCTCGAGGATCTGGTCGCGATCAGCGAGCGCGTGCTGGAGCGGATCGCGCGCGACGCCGGTGTCTCGCCGCCGCCGCGTCTGACGCGCGACGCGCTGGTGCACCTGGCGCGCTACCCGTTCCCGGGCAATGTGCGCGAACTCGAGAACCTGCTGCACCGTGCGGTGGCGTTGTCGGGCGGTGAGGTGATCGATGTCTACGACCTCGGCCTGCCCGAGACGGTGTTCACCGACAGCGCCGCGCAGGAACTCGATCTCATCACCGAGAACACGCGCGGCGATGTGCTGCGTGCCGCGCAGCAGGAGTTGCCGCCGATGATCCCGGTCGAGGAACCGCTGCCGAGTGACCTGGAGCACCACCTCGACCAGGTCGAGCGCGACATCCTCGTGCGCGCCCTTGAGCGGCATCGGTTCAACCGCACCGCTGCGGGCGCGAGTCTCGGGCTGTCGCTGCGCCAGATGCGCTATCGCATGGCGCGGCTCGGCGTGAACGTCGGTGGCGATGGCGGCCTCGATCGTGATTGACCGAGGCTGATCGTGTGGCGTGACGGCTGGTTGCAGCGCGCGCGACGCTGCGAGTCACCGAACTTCGGACCCCGGCCCGACGCCGCGGTGATCGATCTTGTGCTGATCCATTCCATCAGCCTGCCGCCAGGGGTTTATGGCGGTGACGCGATCGAGCGCCTGTTCACGAACCGACTCGATTGGGACGCGCATCCGTACTTCGAACAGATCCGCGGCCTGGAGGTCTCGGCCCACTTTTTGGTCCGACGTGACGGAGATTTGTTTCAGTTCGTGTCGTGCGATGCGCGCGCCTGGCATGCGGGCCCGTCGACGTGGCAGGGCCGGGCGAATTGCAACGACTTCTCCGTCGGCATCGAACTCGAAGGCTTGGAGGGTGAGCCGTTCGAGTCAGTGCAATACGACGTGCTGGCCGCGCTGATCGCCGAACTCGCCGAGTGCTATCCGATCAGGGCCGTGGCCGGGCACGAGCACGTCGCCCCGGGTCGAAAGATCGACCCGGGGCCGGGCTTCGATTGGCTGCGGCTTATCGCGCTCACGGCCGCAACGGGCCCGTATTTTCCCGAGGTCGTGAGACCCGCCGTGTGATTCGCGACTTGTTGAGAAACACTATAGCTAGTGCTTGTAGTGGTTCAACACCCCAGATATAGTGTGTGTTCGTGCTATTCTTCAGAGTCGAAGTCCGTGTCGAAATACACGTCAAAGCAAGCGCCACCCACATCCTCGATCTCGTTTCAGCGCGTTCACCGCCCGTCACCCTGCTGCGTGCCTTCCGCCGCATCGAAGCGCATCCGGGCTGACTGAAACGACTGGTCAAGGAATCCACCGCAGACCAATAAAAAGGGCCCCGCCACCATGCAAGCAGTCACCGCCACCACCCTGCCCGTCGCCGCCACGCCCCGCCCCATGAACGAGCCGAAGGCCACGCCATCGGTGTACCAGGGCTACCAGATCATTCGTCGCAACGGCGCGGTCGTGTCGTTCGAGCCGAACAAGATTGCGGTCGCGCTGATGAAGGCGTTTCTTGCGGTGCACGGCACACAGGGTGCGGCGTCGGCCAGCGTGCGCGAGACGGTCGATGGGCTGACCGAATCGGTGGTGCGCGCGTTGCTGCGTTCGCGCCCGGGCGGCGGCACCTTCCACATCGAGGACGTGCAGGACCATGTCGAACTCGGCCTGATGCGCGGTGGCCATCACGAGGTCGCGCGTGCCTATGTGCTGTACCGCGAGCGTCGCTCGCAGGAGCGTGCCAGGCAGGGGCAGCCGGCGGTGGCCGTGACCGAGCCGGTGCTGACGGTGATCGACCGTGGCCAGCGCGTGCCGCTCGACTTTGCGCACCTGCGCGCGGTCATCGAGTCGGCCTGCGCCGATCTGGGTTCTGAGGTCAGGGCCGAACCCATCCTGGCCGAAACCCGGCGCAACCTGTATGACGGCGTGCCGATCGACGAGGTGCACAAGGCCTCGATCCTGGCCGCCCGCACTCTGATCGAGAAGGATCCGGGCTACACGCGCGCCACGGCGCGGCTGCTGCTGCACACGATCCGCCGCGAAATCCTGGGTGAAGAGGCGCTGCAGGCCGACATGCACACGCGCTACGCCGAGTACTTCCCCGGTTTCATCAAGAAGGGCGTGCAGGCCGAGCTGCTCGACGAGAAGCTGCTGCAGTTCGACCTGGCGCGCCTCGGTGCGGCGATGAAGGCGGATCGCGACCTGCAGTTCGACTACCTCGGCCTGCAGACGCTGTACGACCGCTACTTCCTGCACATCGACGAGCAGCGCATCGAGCTGCCGCAGGCCTTCTACATGCGCGTCGCGATGGGCCTGTCGTTGAACGAAATCGACCGCGAGGCTCGTGCGATCGAGTTCTACGAAGTGCTGTCGAGTTTCGACTTCATGAGCTCGACGCCGACGCTGTTCAACGCCGGCACCCGGCGCTCCCAACTGTCGAGCTGCTACCTCACAACCGTCGCTGACGACCTCGACGGCATCTACGAAGCGTTGAAGGAAAACGCGCTGCTGAGCAAGTTCGCCGGCGGCCTCGGCAACGACTGGACCAACGTGCGCGCCCTCGGCTCCCACATCAAGGGCACGAACGGCAAGAGCCAGGGCGTGGTGCCGTTCCTGAAGGTCGTCAACGACACGGCGGTCGCGGTCAACCAGGGCGGCAAGCGCAAGGGCGCGGTCTGCGCCTACCTGGAAAGCTGGCACCTCGACATCGAGGAGTTCCTCGAGCTGCGCAAGAACACCGGCGACGATCGCCGCCGCACGCACGACATGAACACCGCGAACTGGATCCCCGACCTGTTCATGA
>JBDUAG010000086.1:0-10337 GCA_040004785.1 Burkholderiales bacterium
TCCTTGTACAGGCGGGCACGCGGCGCCTGGCCGGTGATGCACAGGATCGGGATGCTGTCGGCGATCGCCGAGTACAGGCCGGTGATCATGTCGGTGCCGGCCGGGCCGGAGGTGCCGATGCAGACGCCGATGTTGCCGGCCTTGGCGCGCGTGTAGCCCTCGGCCATGTGCGAGGCGCCCTCGACGTGGCGCGCCAGCACATGGGCGATCGTGCCGCGCTCGCGCAGGCAAGAGTAGAGCGGATTGATCGCGGCGCCCGGCACGCCGAAGGCCTGCGAAACGCCTTCCTTTTCCATCACCAGAACGGCGGCCATCACTGCTTTCATGCGTGCCATGCGAAGTCTCCTCTGCGGGTTATTCAAACTGAGGCGGATCATCGGCGGCCGCCGCCTGGTCGGCAACCTGCAGGCCCGATAAGTGCTATTCCGGGGCGGAATGCAGGGTCAGGCAGGGCATCATCCAGCCCCATGGATCGCATCACCGGCGTACAGCTGTTCATCCGCATCGTCGAGACCGGCAGCTTCTCGAAAGCCTCGGTCGATCTGGGCGTGACCCAGCCGACCGCGACCAAGCACGTCGCCGCGGTCGAGACGCGCCTCGGCGCGCGGCTGCTCAACCGCAACACGCGCGGCGTCAGTGCGACCGAGATCGGCGCGCTGTACTACGAGAAGTGCAAGGCGATCCAGCGCGAGCTCGAAGAGGCCGACAACCTCGCCTCGCTGCTGCAGTCGCGCGTCAGCGGGCAGCTGCGCATCAGCACCTCGGTGAGCTTCGGCCGGCGCGTGCTGACGCCGCTGGTGCTGGCTTTCATGCGCAAGCACGCCGACATCTCCATCGACCTGAGCTTCGACGACCGCTACGTCAACCTCGTCGAGCAGGGTGTCGATGTCGCGATCCGCATGGGCCGCCTCGCCGACTCGTCACTCGGCGCGCGCTACCTCGGCGTCAACCCGTGGGTGCTGGTGGCGTCACCCGCGTACCTGAAGGCGAACGCCGCGCCGAAGCTGCCGGCCGACGTGGCCAAGCACCCGTGCCTGGTCTACAGCAGCGTGCAGGGCGACGAGCGCTGGCAGTTCAGCGGCGGGGCTGGAACCAGAGAGAAGCGGCGCGAAGAATCGGTGCCGGTGCACGGCCCGCTGCGCACCAACAACCTGTCGGTCGTCCTGGAGGCCACGCAGGATGGCATGGGCCTGGCCATCCTGCCCTGGTATGTCGCCTACGAGGCGGTTCAGGCCAAGCGCATCGTGCCGCTGCTGACCGAGTTCGCGCTGCCGGTGCAAGAGATGCACGCGGTGTTCCCCTCGCCCAAGCTGGTGCCGTCGAAGGTGACGACCTTCATCTCGTTCATGCAGGAGCGTTTCACCGCGCAGTGGTGGACGAGCTGACCCGCCGCAGCGCCCGCCGATGGCGGGCGCTGCGGTTCGGTCGGGTCATGGCGCGGCATCAGGGCCGTGCTTCGAGCACCAGATTGAAGGGCGTCTGCGCGGCGCGGCGGAACTTGGAGAAGCCGCCTTCCGACACCACGTCGCGCAGGCGCTGTTCGCCGGCCTGCGCGCCGAGGCAGCGGCCGACCTCCTGCGAGCGCGAGGCCGGCGTGCAGATGAAGGTCGAGGCCGAATAGAAGACCCGGCCGACCGGGTTCAGGTTGTCTTCCAGCTTGTCGTTGGCAAAGGGCTCGACGATCATCCAAGTGCCGTCCTTGCGCAGGCTCTGACGCACATGGGCCGATGCGCCCACCGGGTCGCCCATGTCATGCAGGCAGTCGAACATGGTGACGAAGTCGTAGGCACTGCCTGGAAACGACTTCGCACTGGCGACTTCGAAGCGCACGCGATCGCCCAGCCCGGCCTTCTTCGCGGCATCGCGGGCGTGCCCGATCGATGGCTCGTGGTAGTCGAAGCCGACGAAGGTCGAGTTCGGATACGCCTGCGCCATGATGATCGTCGACGCACCGTGGCCGCAGCCGACGTCGGCGACGCTGCCCCCGGCCTTCAGCCGGGCCTCGACGCCGTCGAGTGCGGGGATCCAGCTGGAGACCAGATTGGCAGCATAGCCCGGACGGAAGAACCGTTCGGTGCCGTGGAACAGCGACACGTCGTGCTCGTGCCAGCCGAGCCCGAGGCCGGTCTGGAACGCCTGGGTCATTTTCGGGATCGCCTTGAACTGAGCCACGGCGACCTGAAACGCGCCCGGGATGAACGCCGGGCTGCCTTCGACCGCGAGCGCGAAAGCCTGTTCCTCGGTCATGCTGAAGGTGTCGGCGGCAGCGTCGTATTCCACGTAACCGCTCGCTGCCTGGCACGACAGCCATTCGCGAAGATAGCGCGGGTCGGTCTCGGTGCGCCGGGCCAGGTCGTCGACGCTGGCCGGCCGCTGGGCCAGCACCTTGTACAGCCCGAGCTTGTCGCCGACGACCACGGTCGCGGCGTGCATCACCGCGCCGAGGTCATGCACGAACTTGCCCATGAAGTCATTCAGCTTCGCTTCGTCGATGGCCATCGCAGTCTCCTGTTGAGGTTCGATCGGGGATCGGGAACGGCAGCTTGCACGGGCCGACCCGACAGATGACCGACGGATTCGCTACGATCCTTCGACCACCCGCCGATGAACCACCTCGGTGTCTGCCGAGGGCGCCAGGCCGAGCACGACCGAGAGCATCTGGCGGCAGCGCCGGTAGGTCTCCAGCGATTCGGCGCGGCGGCCTTGCTGCAGCTGCAGGCTCATCAGGCGGCGATAGAGCGATTCGGCCAGCGGATCGAGCTCGAGCGCCTGTCGGTACGCCATCTCGGCCCGCGCCTCGTCGCCCCGTTCCTGCCAGCGCTGGCCGACGGCGACAACATGGCGCAGGAACTTGCTGGCGAGCCGCTCGCGGCAGGCGAGCGACCACGGCGCCTCGTCATCGGCCGCCAGGAAATGGCCGCGGTAGAGCGACAGCACGCGCTCGGCCAGCACGCCGAACGCCGCATCGTCGGCTGGCTTGGCTGCGTCGCCGAGCATGGCTTCGGCGCGACCCTGGGCGCGCTCGAACGCCCAGGTGTCGAGCCAGCACGTCCCCGGGTTCAGGGCGAGCTTGCCGTTCTTCAGCTCGATGGCGTCATCGTCACCGAGCAGCTTGCGCAGGCGGCGCAGTGTGACCTCGAAGGCTTCTGCCGCCGCGCCGCCTTCCGCATCGGGCCACAGCGCCGTCTCGAGTGCCACGGCACTCACCTCGCGCCCGCCCTGCGCGATCACGTACTTCAGCATGTCGAGCGGCTTCTTCTGCAGCTTGCGTTGCGAGCGCAACGGCACGCCGCCGAGCACGAGCTCGAAGCGGCCGAGCGTGCAGATGCGCACCGGCCACGGCCACGCCTCAGCGTCCGGCGACGGTGCGGCGATCGCGAAGCGCTCGATCAGGCTGCGTGCCGCGTCGGCCTCGATGCCCGCTCGCAGCGCCACGTCGAGCATGTGACCGAAGCCCACGACGAGCCAGCGGAACAGGGACTCCGTGTGGTCCTCGCGCCCGCGTGCCAGCGCCTGCGCCAACAGCGTTTGCGCGCGGCTCGCGTCCCCGAGCGCCGAGCACGCGTAGGCCTCGGTCATCAGCATCAATGCCTCGTGATGGCTGTAGGCGGTGTCGGCGCTCAGCGAGCGCGCTTGCGCGATCAGTGACAGCGCCCTGGCGGGGTGCCCGCACTCCACGAAGGCGCTGGCAACGACGGTCGGGAACAGCACGTTGTAGAGCGCGCCGCCGGTCTGTTCTGCGGCCGCTATGCACAGCTCGCCGTGGTACACCGCCAGCGACGGCTCGCCCTGCGCCTGGTACAGCAGCACGCGCGCGAGCTGGTACTGCGCCGCCTCGACCGGCCGCTCGGGCCGCAGGATCGCGTCGAGTTGATGCAGCAAGGGCGCGGCCGCCAGCGGCGCCGGTCCGAGCAGGTGCAGCAGCGACCTGAAGAACAGATCGAAGAAGCCGAACCAGGTCAGGCCCGACTCGCGCGCAATCCCACGCAGCCGGTCGAGCGCCTCGAAGCCCTCCGCGGCACGTCCGACCAATGCCGCGTGGTAGCTGTAGAACACCAGCCACCCGGAGCGTCGCAACGCGGACAGGTCTTCGCCCGCGAACAGCGGCCCCGCTTGCTCGACGAGCGCATTGGCGCCGCGCAGGTCGCCGGTGAAGTCGAAGAACTGCAGCAACTGCGTCGCGATGTCGGCCCGCGCGCTGGCGGGGATGTCCTGCTGCAGCATCGCCAGGCCCTCGCGCACGCACACCTGCACGATCCAGTGATCCGGCTGCCGATGCATGGCGGCGAGCATCAGGGCGGCATGCACGCGCAGGCGTGTGCCCGGCGACGAGAGAAGCAAGCCGCCGTTCAGGAGGCGCTCCAAGGCAGCCAGCCACGGGTCCATCGCCGTGAACGCGGAACTCTCGATGTTGTGGCACTCGATGATGCCGGTGGCGGCGACCGCCTGCCCCAACTCGTCTCCGGCCGCGAGGAATCGATCGAAGGCGAGTTCCAGCAGCGCGCGTGCCCTGGCGGGCGCGACCAGCACCAGCGAATTGCCCCTCCAGAGCGTGAGCCACGGCGTGCGCGCCACATGCTCCCTCGGAAGCAGCGCGATCCAGGCCTCCAGCGTGCGCCAGCGGCCTTCGACGACGAGACCCGCCGCGCACGCCAGGATCAGCGCGGTGGCGGCATTCCAATCGGCATTCTCGACGTGCAGGCGCACGGCGTCCGCGGCGTCACCGCTGGCAGCCAGCAGCTCCGCGCAATCCGTCTTTAGCTGCCGCCGTTCGTCCGGCGAGAGGCTGACATGGATTCGATCGATCAGAAATTCGCGGAACAGCGCGTGGTACTGGTAGCAGTCGCTCGCACCGCCCTGACGCTCGGTGAACAGCCGTCGGCGGTGCAGCTCGGCCAGCGCATGGCCGGCGTCCGGATTGCCCGTCAGCGCCCGCGCAGCCGCCTCGCTGACGCGTGGCAGGAACGCCGTGCGCAGCAGCAGGTCACGCGTCGCCGCCGGCGCGTCGTCGAACACCTGGCCGGCGAAATAGCCGAAGACCATCTCCATCGATTGCATCGCGCTGGCAGCTGGTGGTACTCCGGCCGAGGTCGGGCCCTGCAGCAGGAGCACCAGGCCCGCTGCCCAGCCATCCGCATGCCGGGCCAGATCGCTCAATGTCGCGGCGTCGAACTGGCGATCGACGCTCGCAATGGACTGCGCTTCGTCGGTGGTGAGGCGCAGCGCCTCCCAGCCGATTCGCCCGAGTTGGCCATTCGCCTGGGTTCGGGCGAGCGCTTCGGGCGGCGCATGGCGGCTGGTGACGATCACGTCGATGCCGTCGCGCGTCTCCTTCAGCAAATCGCGGACGATGTCGTGAAACGTCGCCCCGGCCTCCTGGCAGTTGTCCAGCACCAGGGTCGCCGTCGCAGGCAACCGGGCGAAGAACGCACGAAAGAAGCGGCGCGTGAACGCCGGAAGATCCGAGGCGCACTCCGGCGTCAGCGCCGGGAGCGACCTGCGGCGCGCCGGCGAGAGCAGAGAGGCCTGTACCAGGTAATGAAAGAACGACGCCGGATCGGTATCGCCCGAGTCGACCTGATACCAGATCGAGGCCAGGTGCCGGGCCTGCAGGTAGCTTGCCACCAGCGTGGTCTTGCCCGCCCCCGGAGGCCCGTCGACCCAGACCGCCGCATGTTGACGTTGCGCGTCGAGCAGATCGAAGAGCCGCCCGCGCGCGATCACGCCGGGCATTCTCGGCGGGCTCAGCTTGGCGAGCATGAGGGGCACAGCAGGCATGGGTTCCCGTCGGCAGCGCCGTCACCGCGCTCGGCGCGCCGCCCAGCTTACGCCTCCCCATGTGCTCGCGAGTCGGTTTACCTCGCCACGGTCCTGACCAACGGCGCCAGCGAAGCCCGCAGCCGCTCCAGCGGATCACGCCCGGCCGCCGCCTGACCCAGCCCATCCTCGACCCCGCCGATGTGCACCAGCATCAGCTGCGCCGCGCCTTCCGGATCGCCTGCCGCGAGCGCATTGACGATGCGGTCGTGGTCGGCGCACGAGACACGCGCGTCGTGGGTGCTCTGGTAGAGCGAGGCAACGAGCGTGGTGCGCGCGGTCAGGTCGCGCAGCAGATCGCACAGCACGCGGTGGCCGAGGCATTCGGCGAGGCAGACGTGAAAGTCGGCCAGCAGGAAGGTGCGCGTCGCCGCGTCGGCGCCATCGATCGCGGCCTGCTCTTCCTTCACATGCAGGCGCAGACGCTTGATCACACTCTGCAGCGGTTTGCCGGCCTCGCGCAGCAGCGCCGACTCGCGCAGCATGCCGCCCTCGACCGCACGGCGCGCCGCGAATGCATCGCGCGCCTGCTCGATCGACGGCTGCACCACATACCAGCCCTTGCGCGAACGCACCTCGACGAAGCCGCGCGCCTGCAACTGCATCAGGCCTTCACGCACCAGCGTGCGGCTGACGCCGAACATGTCGGCAAGCTCCTGCTCACCCAGGCGCTCGCCGGGCTTGAGCTTTTGCGCGAGGATGGATTCGACGACGCGCTGCGCGATTTCGATCTGAGTGGCCATATGGCGCGCGAGGTTAACAGCGCCCGATCGGCAGTCAGTGTGCCGCGGCCGGCACGGCCATCGGCTCGGACTCGTCGTCGGCAACGACCAGCTTGCCGTCGAGCACCGCATGCGCGCGCTCGCGGTCGATGTCGCCCTCCCACGCCGCCACCGCCACCGTCGCGACGCAGTTGCCGATGAGGTTGCCGAGTGCGCGCGCGATGCCCATGAACCAGTCCACCGACAGCACCAGCACGAGGCCGATCGCGGGGATTGCGGGGATCGCCTGCAAGGTCGCTGCCAGCACCACGATCGCCGACCCCGGCACGCCGTGCGCGCCCTTGGAGGTGACGAGCGAGATCGCCAGGATCGTCAGCAGGTCGGTCATCGAGATCGGCGTGTTGGTGGCCTGCGCGATGAACACCGCCGCCAGCGTGATGTAGATCGAGAACGCGTCGAGGTTGAACGAGTAGCCGGTCGGGATCACCAGGCCGACGGTCGAATCGCGGATGCCCATGCGGCGCAGCTTGGCCATGATCTGCGGCAGCACGCTGTCGCTCGAGGTCGTCGCGAAGACGATCGCGAGCTCTTCACGCAGGTACCTCAGCAGCTTGACGATCGAGAAGCCGCAGAACCTCATGATGCCGCCGAGGATCACGAACACGAAGATCACGACCGCGAGGTAGTACAGCGCCACCAGCATGCCGAGCTGCTTCAGCGAACCCAGGCCGTACTTGCCGACCGTGAACGCGATCGCGCCCAGCACGCCGAGCGGCGCGAGCTTGATCAGCAGGCCCATGATCTTGAAGATCACGTGCGACAGGTCGTCGACGAAGCCGGCCACCGCCTTGCCGCGCTCGCCGATCAGCGCCAGCGCGCTGCCGAACAGGATCGCGAACAGCAACACTTGCAGCACGTCGCCTTTCGCGAACGCATCGACCACCGTCGTCGGGATCAGCTTCATCAGGAACTCGACCGTGCCGCCGCCGGTCAGCTTGGAGGCGTTGTCCACGTAAGCGCTCATCGCCTTCGCGTCGAGCGCCTTCGGGTCGACGTTCATGCCGGCACCAGGCTGGAACGCGAACGCGAGCAACAGGCCCAGCGCGAGCGCGACCGTGGTCACGACCTCGAAGTAGATCAGCGCCTTGACGCCGACGCGCCCGACCCGCTTCAGGTCGCCGGCGCCGGCGATGCCGTGCACGACGACGCAGAACACCAGCACCGGAATGATCATCTTGATCAGCTTGATGAAGCCGTCGCCAAGCGGCTTGAGCTTGGTTGCGAACTCGGGCGCCAGCAGCCCCAGCAACACACCGACCACCAGGGCCAGCACCACCTGACCGAACAGCGAGCGAAGGAAACGAGGCATGGGTTTCTCCATCGGGTTGAACACGCCAACTTGTAGATCACAAGCTTGCATACAAGCAATGTAGTCAAATGAACGAGATCGGCGATAGGGAATTACCCCGGGTCGCGGACGAGCATGTTCCGCGCCAGCGTGCGGGATCGCCTACGCTGCGGGCTTTGCCACCGGAGCTGTCGATGACCCTGAAGACGATGATCGCTGCGCTGGCCGCCCTGCTCGTGCTCGGCCCGGCGACAGCCGCTGCGGCCGAGCTGCGCGTGCTCAGTGCGGGCGCCGTTGAGCCCGGGCTGCGGCCGGTGCTGGCAGCGTTCGAGAACACCAGCGGCCACACCGTGCTGCTGACCTTCGCGACTGCGCCGCAGATTCGCGAGCGCATCAGTGCCGGCGCGGCGTTCGACGTCGTGATCGCGCCGCCCGGCGTGCTGGGCGATGCGGGGGTCGCAAAAAGGATCGATGCCGATCCGGCGGCGCGCGTGAGCATCGGCCGCGTCGGTATCGGCGTCGCGGTGCGACCGGGCGCGCCGCGGCCCGACATCGGCAGCGCCGAAGCCTTCAAGCGCGCGATGGTCGAGGCCGACTCGCTGGTGTTCAACCGCGCCTCGACCGGGATCTACATCGAGGCGATGCTGGCGCGCCTCGGCGTCGAGAGCGGCAGCCGCATCACGCGCTATCCGGACGGCGCCTCGGTGATGGCGCATGTGGTCAAGGGCCAGGGCCGCGAGATCGGCCTGGGCGCGATCACCGAGATCCTGCTGGCGCACGACCAGGGCCTGCAGTTCGTCGGGCCGCTGCCGCCGGCGCTGCAGAACTTCACCACCTACCGCGCCGCCGCGGCAGCCACGCCGGCCGATCGCGACATCGCACGGGCGCTGCTGAAGCACCTGGCGAGCCCGGGCGCACAGGCAAGCTTCGTGGCGGCGGGCATCGAGGCGGCCGATTGATGCGGGGTCGCATGCATTCAGTCGCGTGGGGCTGTCGAGGCCATCGGGTGACCGGCTGCGTTCGTGCCCGGGGACAGAGCCCCGGGCGCTCGCCAGGCACAAACAGTCCACTGGACTGTTTATGTCCGGGCTTGCTCCCCCGGGCCGAAAGAGACCGGCCCTCCTCCTTACCTCACTCCGCCGGTCACCCGACGCCCTCGACAGTGGGCAATGTTGGAGAGCACGAACGCATCAAACCGGAAAGCCGCGGCGGTGACAGGAGTGCTGTGACGGTTCGTTGTGTGGAGCGAAGTAAAGGAGGAGGGCCGGTCTCTTCCGGCCCGAGGGACATGAGCGGAACACAGCGGGCCGGCGCAGCGCTCGCGCACAAGCCTTTGACAAGAAGAGACCGGCCCTAACATCCGTGCCTGTTGTCGCGCCCTCTGCAGTACCACCATGCCACCACGTCTTTGCAAATCCTTGCGCTGCACCCCGTGCGCGCTGATCGCCGCCGGCCTCTGCGCCACCGCAGTCGCCCAGACCGCAGAGCCGCCCCCCGCGCTGGAACATTGCGCCGCGATCGGCGCGCCGGCCGATCGCCTCGCCTGCTACGACAAGCTGGCCGGCCGCGCACCGGCGACGATCGAGCCGACCGCGCAGCAGACGCCGCCCACCACCTCGCTGCTGGCGCCGAAGGACGCCGCGCCGGGCGCATCGACCGAGACCGGCCTGCTGTCGAAGTTCTGGGAGTTGGAGCCGTCGGACAAGCGCGGCACCTTCAACTTCGTCGGCTACCAGCCCAACTACGTGCTGCCGATCCACTACACGAGCCGCATCAACCGCGCGCCGCAGTCGCCGACGCAGGCGATCGTGTCGCAGCCCGACTACCGGCGCGAAGAGGCCAAGTTTCAGCTCTCGCTGCGCACCAAGCTCGCGCAGGATGTGCCCCTCGTCGGCGGCGACATCTGGGGCGCGTTCACGCAGCAGGCGATGTGGCAGATCTATAACGGCGCCGATTCCAAGCCCTTCCGCAACACCGACTACCAGCCCGAGATCACCTACGTGCTGCCGACCGCGGCCGTGTGGCGTGAGCTGCCGCTGGGCTGGCAATGGCGCTACACGCAGGTCGGGCTGGCGCACCAGTCGAATGGCCAATCCGACCCGCTCTCGCGCAGCTGGAACCGGGTCTATGCCGGCGCCGGCTTCGAGCGTGGCGACTGGTCGTTGACCGCGAGAGTCAACCAGCGCCTCGATGAGCCGGTGGCGACCGACAACAACCCCGACCTCGTCACCTACCGCGGCCGCGCCGAGTTCCAGCTGGGCTGGGCGCACGGCCTGCACACGGCTTCGCTGCTCTACCGGAGCACACTCACGGGCCTGCGCTACGGCGCGCTCCAGCTCGAGTGGACCTACCCCGTCTACCGCGACCAGCCGAACGGCCTGCGCTGGTTCGTGCAGGCGTTCCGCGGCTACGGCGAGACGCTGACCGACTACAACTTCCGCCAGACCAGC
>JBDUAG010000585.1:0-3072 GCA_040004785.1 Burkholderiales bacterium
CGACCTTCGCGATCTCGCCGCGGATCGCGATCATCGCGTCGCAGAAGCGGTCGAGTTCTTCCAGGCCCTCGCTCTCGGTCGGCTCGACCATCAGCGTGCCCGCGACCGGGAAGCTCAAGGTCGGCGCGTGGAAGCCGTAGTCGATCAGGCGCTTGGCAACGTCTTCGGCGCTGACGCCGGAGCTGTCCTTCAAGGGCCGCAAATCGAGGATGCACTCGTGCGCGACGCCGCCGCCCTTGATGCCGTCGATGTTCCCGCTGAAGTGGATGTCGTAGTGATCGGCGAGGCGCGCGGCGATGTAGTTGGCCGACAGGATCGCGGTCTCGGTGGCGGCCTGCAAGCCTTCGCTGCCCATCATGCGCATGTACATCCAGCTGATCGGCAGCACCGCGGCATTGCCGAGCGGCGCGGCCGAGACGGCACCGACTTGCAGGTCGGTGCCGATGCCACCGACCCCGCCAGGGGTCGCTGCCGCTCCCGTGCGGTGCGCAGGCAGATAAGGCACGAGGTCAGCGACGACGCAGGTCGGCCCGACGCCCGGGCCGCCACCGCCGTGCGGGATGCAGAAGGTCTTGTGCAGGTTCAGGTGGCTCACATCGCCGCCGAATTCGCCCGGTGCGGCGACGCCGACGAGCGCGTTCATGTTCGCCCCGTCCACATAGACGCGGCCGCCATGGCGGTGCACCAGCGCGCAGATTTCCTTCACGTGCGTGTCGAAGACGCCGTAGGTCGACGGGTAGGTGATCATGATGCAGGCCAGGTTCGCGCTGTGCAGTTCGCACTTCGCAGCGAGATCTGCGAGGTCGATGTTGCCCTCGGCGTCGCACCTGGTCACGACCACCTGCAGGCCGCTCATCTGCGCGCTCGCCGGGTTGGTGCCGTGCGCCGATTCGGGAATCAGGCAGATGTTGCGGTGTGCCTCGCCGCGCGCGGCGTGGAACGCGCGGATCACCAGCAGCCCGGCATACTCGCCCTGCGAGCCGGCGTTGGGCTGCAGGCTCACGCCGCTATAGCCGGTGGCCTGGCACAACCAGTCTTCAAGCTGGATGCGCAGGGCGTCGTAGCCGGCAAGCTGGTCGGCCGGCGCGAACGGGTGCACGTTCGCGAACTCGGGCCAGGTGATCGGGATCATCTCGCTGGTCGCGTTCAGCTTCATCGTGCACGAGCCGAGCGGGATCATCGTGCGGTCGAGCGCAAGATCCTTGTCGGAGAGACTGCGAAGGTAACGCAGCAGGTCGGTCTCGCTGTGATGGCGATTGAAGACCGGGTGCGTCAGAAATGCGCTGCCGCGTTGCAGGTGGGTCGGGATGCGCGAGGCGATGCCTTTCTCGAACGGCGCGAAGTCGGGCACCGTTTCACCGTCGGCGAACAGACGCCACAGCGCGCTGATATCGTCGCGCGTGGTGGTCTCGTCGAGCGTGATGCCAACGTGTCCCGCCGAATCGCGGCGCAGGTTGAAGCCGGCATCGCGCGCAGCCTGAAGCAATGCCTCGGTGTGGTCGCCGGTGTTGACGGTGATCGTGTCGAAGCCCGACTCGCTCGCCAGCGTGCGGCCCAGACCCTTCAGGCCCGCGGCCAACACCGCGGTGTAGCTCGCCACCCGCTGCGCGATGCGCTTCAGGCCCTGCGGGCCGTGGTAGACGGCGTACATGCTTGCCACCACGGCGGGCAGCACCTGCGCGGTGCAGATGTTGGACGTGGCCTTTTCGCGCCGGATGTGCTGCTCGCGCGTCTGCAGCGCGAGGCGATAGGCCGGCGCGCCGTGCGCATCGACGCTGACGCCAACCAGCCGGCCCGGCATCGAGCGCTTGAACTCGTCCTTGGTGGCGAGGAAGGCCGCATGCGGCCCGCCGTTGCCCATCGGCATGCCGAAGCGCTGGGTGTTGCCGACGACGATGTCGGCACCCATTTCGCCCGGCGGCGTGAGCAGCACCAGGGCGAGCAGGTCGGTCGCGACGATCGCGAGGCCGCCTTTGGCGTGCACCGCGTCGATGACGGGTTTCAGGTCGCGCACCACGCCGCTGACGCCGGGGTATTGCAGCAGCACCGCAAACGCATCGGCTCGTGCGGCCGATTCGGCGGGGCCGGTGAGCACCGTCACGCCGATCGGGGCGGCGCGCGTGCGTACGACCTCGAGAGTCTGCGGCAGCACGTCGTCGGCGACGAACAAGGTGGTGGACTTGGCTTTGCCGACGCGCATCGCGAGCGTCATCGCCTCGGCGGCGGCGGTCGCCTCGTCGAGCATCGACGAGCCGGCGATCGCCATGCCCGTGAGTTCGCACACCATGGTCTGGAAGTTGATCAGCGCCTCCATCCGACCCTGCGAGATCTCGGCCTGGTAGGGCGTGTACGCGGTGTACCAGGCCGGGTTCTCCAGGACGTTGCGCAGGATCACGCCGGGCGTGTGGGTGCCGTGATAGCCCTGGCCGATGAAGCTCTTCAGCAGCGTATTGCGGCCCGCGATGGCCTTGAGCTCGGCGAGCGCCTGTGCCTCGGTGAGCGGCGCCGGCAAAGCCATCGGCGCGCCGCGCACGATGGATCGCGGCACGATCGCCTCGATCAGCGCGCGGCGCGACACGGCGCCGATCACCGAGAGCATGCGGATCTCGTCGGCCGGCTCGATGCCGATGTGACGGGCGACGAACTCGGAGGCGTTCTCGAGCTCGCGCAGCGGCTTGTTGGCGGACATCAACATCGGGTCTGGCCTTTCAACGGATCAGCTGTTCTTGACGAGCAGGTCGTAGGCGGGGCCGTCCATCAACTGCTCGAACTCGGCCATGTTGGTGACGTGCACCTTGAAGAACCAGCCGTTGCCCAGCGGGTCGGTGTTGGCCAGAGACGGATCGGCGCGCAGCGCTTCGTTGACCTCGACGATCTCGCCGGTGACCGGCATGAACAGATCGGCCGCGGCCTTGACCGACTCGACCACGCCGGCGACTTCGCCCTTCTTGAAGGTCGTCCCGACGGCCGGCAGATCGACGAACACGACATCGCCCAGCGCGTCTTGCGCATGGTGCGTGATGCCGACGGTGGCGGCCTCGTGGTCCTCGATGTTGATCCACTCGTGGTCGT
>JBDUAG010000087.1:0-10324 GCA_040004785.1 Burkholderiales bacterium
CGTAGTCGAAGTCGATGAAGCCCTCGACGATGACGCGGCCGTGGCTGACGCGGCCACCGGCCATCGCGTACGCCCAAGCCTTGGCCACGTCGGCCGGGCCGTCGATCTTGCTCTGGCCCTTGCCCGAGCTGCTCATCACGGGCTTGACGATGCAGGGGTAGCCGATGCCGGCATCGATCGCCGCCTGCAGCTCGGCCAGAGAATCACAAAACTCGTAAGGGCTGGTCGGCAGGCCCAACGTCTCGGCGGCGAGGCGGCGAATGCCTTCGCGGTCCATCGTCAGACGCGCCGCACGGGCGGTGGGGATCACGCGCACGACGCCGGCCGCTTCGAGCTCTTCGAGCATGGCGGTGGCGATGGCCTCGATCTCGGGCACGACCAGCATGGGCCGCTCGGCCTCGATCAGCGCCTTCAGCTGCGCCGGATCGCTCATCGTGATCGTGCGCGCGTGGTGCGCGACCTGCTGGCCGGGCGCGTTGTCGTAGCGGTCGACGGCGATCGTCTCGACACCCAGCCGCTGCAAAGCGATCAGCACTTCCTTGCCGAGCTCGCCGCTGCCCAGCAGCATGACCTTGGTGGCGTGAGGCGAGAGCGGGGTTCCGAGCGTGGTCATCGAATCGAGTCCTGAAAGGGGCAGAGGGGCGGGTGATATCGGTCGATTTTCCCCCGCCCGACGCTGCGCAACGGCGCTTTATCATCGGAGACATGACCACCGGCCCCCGCGATGTCGCGCAGATCCGCCTCGACAACGCCCTGATCCTGTTCGACGAGTTCGTTCACGCGACCATCAAGCACCCCGACGCCGCCACGCTGCGCGGCCTCGAAGGCCGTTTTGCCGAGCGTTTGCAGATCCAGCCGAGCTACTGGAGCCAGATCAAGGGCCGCTCGCGCCAGATTGGCGAACGGCTGGCGCGCCAGTTCGAGCAGCTCTGCAAGAAGCCGATCGGCTGGATGGACCTGCCGCACGGCGCGCCCGGCGCCACAGCGCCGCCTGCCCCGCCCGATGACAGCCAGCGCAACGTGCCGCAGGACGACGACGAGCGTTTCATCATCGGCCTGGTGCTGACCTACTACCGCCGCCACCCGCAGCGCGCACGCACGCGGCTGCTCGACCTCCTCGGCGAGGTGCTGACACCGCCGCCGGCGCCGACGCGGCCCGGCGCACCGAAGGCGCCCGAGGACGACGGCCGTGAGCTTTGGAGCCAGACCCAGGCAGCGGTGAAGCCGCTCAAGTCGAAGCGTTGAATTTTTTGCAGCGGCCTCGAGATTTCTGCGCAAGACCCCTTGCGCAAGATAATCATTCGTTTATCATTTGCGCAATTCGCAAGCAGAGCCGTTCGCTGCGAAGACCCCCGCCGATCAACCCCTTGCCCGACCCCATGACCCTGAATCGCGCTTCGCTCGCTGCCCCACCGGGCTCACCACCACGCTGACGCGAAGACGCGTCAGGCGTCCGATGGCCCGGGTTGCGTTCTTCGCCCCGGGCCATTTTGTTTTTGCCCACCCAATTTTGGAGAGTTTTCATGAAGACGACCATCGCCACCCTCAAGCCCCGCAATCCGCTCGTGGCACCCGCCCACTTCCGCCGCGCCGGCAGCCACCAGCCCGGTGGCCGCGCGATGCGCCGACAAGGCGGGCGCGCGCTGCGGCGCGAACTGGACCAGATGAAGCAACACAGCCCATGAATACGGCGCGGCCATGCCGCGCTCTCGATGAAAGACACCATCATGTCGAGCCTGAAAACCCTCCGCCCCAGCGCCTTCGAAGCGCCGCGTCCCGCCCATGAAGCAGCGCGCCGCGTCGTCGCTGCGGGTCTGCGCAGCGCCAGTGCGGCACTCGCGCGCTTGTCGCGCCGGCTGGCGCCATCGGCGAGCCGGGTCGCCCGGCCGGTGCCGCGGCTGGAGTTCTACGCCGAGGCTGGCGCGCCGGAAGGTGCGCTGTACCTGGACGGCCAGTTCGTCGGCTGGGTGCCCGGCGTGCAGCGCCTCTGAGGCCTATCGCATGGCGAGCACCTGCTTGCGCCGCGGCGCCGGAAAGCGCCGTTCGATCTCGCTGAGGTCGGCCTCGTTCAACGCGAGGTCGGCCGCAGTGAGGTTGGCGCGCAAGTGCGGCTCGCGCACCGCCTTCGGGATCGGCATCACGCCGCCGCGCGCGATCAACCACGCGAGCGCGATCTGCGAGGCCGTGGCGTCGTGCCGCTCAGCCACCTTCTGCAGCGCCGCATCCTGCGCCAGATCGCCCTGGTCGAGCGGGCAGTACGCCATCAGCGGCATCGACCGCGCGCGCTGCCACGGCAGCAGATCGAACTCGGCCCCGCGCGTGCTGGGCGAGTAATAGACCTGGTTCGCGGCGCAGCGCTCGCCGCCGGGCACAGCATTCAGTTGCATCATGTCGTCGGTGTCGAAATTGCTCACGCCCCAGTGGCGGATCAAGCCCTCGGCCTGCAGCGCCTCGAAGCCGGCGACGGTGTCGCGCAGTGGGTGCGGGCCGGGCCAGTGCAGCAGGTAGAGGTCGATGTGATCGAGCCCGAGACGCTTTCGGCTGCGCTCGCAGGCCGCGTGGACGCCGGCGCGGCTGGCGTTGTGCGGATAAACCTTGCTGACGACAAACACCTGCTCGCGCGTCACCGTGCCGGCGCGCAGTGAGTCGGCCAGCGCCCGGCCGAGCACTGCTTCGGCACCGCCTTCGCCGTACATCTCGGCCGTGTCGAGCACGCGGTAGCCAAGTTCGAGCGCGAGGCGCACTGCGGCCACCTCCGCCGGGCGGCTGGCAGCCGATTCGCCCATGTGCCAGGTGCCCAGCCCAAGGGCGGGCAGGCGGGTTCCGTCGGGCAAAGTCACAGTATTCATGGCAGGCCTTCTGACGCGATACTCCATCGTAGAGGAGACACCGCCAATGACCACCACCTTCATCGTCGAGCGACAGCAGCTCAAGCGCACGCAATGGGTCCGGAGCGACCCGGCCCCGCTCGCCGACGGCGCGGTTCGGCTGCGCATCGACGCGTTCGCGCTCACCTCCAACAACATCACCTACGCCGCGTTCGGCGATGCGATGAACTACTGGGGATTCTTCCCGACCGGGGATGCCGCCACCGGCTGCATCCCGGTGTGGGGCTTCGCGAACGTGACCGAATCGCGCGCGGCGGGCGTCGCGGTCGGCGAGCGCTTTTACGGCTACTACCCGATCGCCAGCGACGTGGTGCTGCAGCCGGCGCGCATCACGCCGGCCGGCTTCTTCGACGGCGCCGAGCACCGGCGCGAGCTGCACGCGGTCTACAACCAGTACAGCCGCTGCGCAGCGGATCCGGGCTATGCGAGTGCGCACGAGGCCGAGCAGGCGCTGCTGCGTCCGCTGTTCCTGACCTCCTTCCTGATCGACGACTTCCTCGCCGACAACGCGTTCTTCGGCGCGCGCACGGTCGTGCTTTCCAGCGCGTCGAGCAAGACCGCCTACGGCACGGCGTTCTGCCTCGCGCAGCGGCGTGGCGGCGCCGACGCTGTCAAGGTGGTCGGCCTGACCTCGCCGGGCAACGTCACCTTCACGCGCGCGCTCGGCTGCTACGACGAGGTGCTGACCTACGACGCCGTGAACACGCTCCAGGCCAACGCGCCCACCGTCTACGTCGACTTCAGCGGCAGCGTCACGGTGCGCGCCAGCGTGCACCAGCACTTCGGGGAACACCTGGCCTACAGCTGCTCGGTCGGCGGCACGCACTGGGACGCGCTCGGCAGCGGCAAAGGCCTGCCGGGCCCCCGGCCGGTGCTGTTCTTCGCGCCGGCGCAGGTCAAGAAGCGCAACGCCGACTGGGGCCCGACCGGGCTGCAGCAGCGCATGGCTGCGGCCTGGGGCGCGTTCATGCAGCCGCTGACGAACCCGGCCAACCCGTGGCTTCGGGTCGTGCACGGCGAGGGGCGGGCGGCGGTCGAGGCGGTTTACGCGACGCTGCTCGGCGGCACGGTGAACCCTGCCGAAGGCTATCTGCTGCGTGTGTGAGTCAAGCGCCAGCGCTGTCACGCCGATAACAACTCACCCTGACTGCTTTGATGCCGCGATGACGAGTGCCGCCGACAGCCGCCCGCCCCGCCTCACCGAACCACTGAGCGACCTCGCCGCGTGGACGGCGCATTTCCGCGACGCGGAGATCCCGGTGCTGGCGCAGACGGCCGAGGCACTGGAGGTGCTGCGCGCGAACGAGGACGAGGTCGATGCGAACAGCATCGGCGAGATGATCTCGGGCGATCCGCTGATGACGCTGAAGGTGATGGCGCATGTGGCCGCGCACCGCAGCATCCGCGTCATCACCGACACCGAGACCGTGACCGCGGCGCTGGTGCTGATGGGCATTTCACCGTTCTTCCGCGCATTCGGACCGCAGCCCACGGTCGAAGACCGCCTCGCCGACCTGCCGGAAGCACTCGCCGGCCTGATGGACACGATGCGCCGCGCGCACCGCGGCGCTAACTTCGCGCTCGGTTTCGCGGTGCACCGCATGGACCACGACGCGGCGGTGATCCACGCCGCTGCGCTGCTGCACGACTTCGCCGAGCTGCTGCTGTGGTGCCACGCGCCGGCACTGGCGCTGCGCATCCGCCAGGCCCAGCTGGCCGATTCGACGCTACGCTCCAGCGCGGCGCAGCTCGCGATGATCAACGTCGAGCTGCCCGATCTGCAGCAATCGCTGATGAAGGCCTGGCGGCTGCCCGAGCTGCTGATCCGCATCAACGACGAGCGCCACGCTGAAGACGCCGGCGTGCGCACCGTGATGCTGGCACTGCAGCTGGCGCGTCACACCACGCTGGGCTGGGACAACGCGGCGATTCCCGACGACGTGCGGGACATCGCGTCGCTGCTGAACCTCTCGACCGACGCGACGCTTCAGCTGGTACGCGGCATCTGAGGCCCACTCACACCGGCACGGCGGTCGTATTCTTGACGCGGTCGAGCACGAAGCTGGTCTTGCAATCCTCGACGCTCGGGTGCTTGAGCAGCGTGTCCATGATGAAGCGCGAGTAATGCGCCATGTCCTGCACGACAACACGCAGCAGAAAATCCATCTCGCCAGTGAGCGCAGCGCATTCGACGACCTCGGGCCAGGTCTGCACCGCGGCGCGGAACAGATCCATCGGCGTGCGCTTGTGGACCTGCGAATGCTTCTCCAATCGCACGTTCAAGTAGGCCGTCAGGCTCAGGCCGACGCGCTCGGGTGACACCAGCGCCACGTAGCCCGAGATCACCCCCGATTCCTCGAGCCGCTTGACGCGTCGCAGCGTGGCCGACGGCGACAGACTGACCTGCGCGGCGAGCGCGTCGTAGATCATGCGGCCGTCGGCCTGCAACGCCCGAAGAATGCGCCGATCGATGGCATCCAGCCGGTCTGCGTTTTCCATTCTTTGGATTTTGCATGTTTCATGCGCCGGTGTGTGCCTTGGAGCCAGAACTTGCAAAAAACCTGCGGGCCGGCGACTCTACAGTCTCGCTCACGCCAAACAGAATGGAGACGAGCATGCAGTTCACGCCTTGGGAAAACCCGATGGGCACCGACGGGTTCGAGTTCGTGGAGTACGCTGCGCCCGATCCGGTGGCGTTGGGCCAGTTGTTCGAGACGATGGGCTTCACGGCGATCGCCAAGCACCGTCACAAGCGCGTGACGCTGTACCGCCAAGGCGAGGTGAACTACATCATCAATGCCGAGCCGAATTCGTTCGCGCAGCGCTTCGCGCGCCAGCACGGCCCGAGCGTGTGCGCGATGGCGTTCCGCGTGAAGGACGCGAAGCAGGCCTACGAGCGCGCGCTCGAACTCGGCGCCTGGGGCTTCGACAACCACACCGGGCCGATGGAGTTGAACATCCCGGCAATCAAGGGCATCGGCGACAGCCTGATCTACTTCGTCGACCGCTGGCACGGCAAGGATGGAGCTGCCGCGGGGGCGATCGGCAACATCAGCATCTACGACGTCGACTTCGTGCCGATCGAAGGCGCGCCGGCCGCACCCAAGGGCACCGGGCTCACCTACATCGACCACCTGACGCACAACGTGCACCGTGGCCGCATGAAGGAATGGGCCGACTTCTACGAGCGTCTCTTCAATTTCCGCGAGGTGCGGTACTTCGACATCGAAGGTAAGCTCACCGGGCTGAAGAGCAAGGCGATGACGAGCCCGTGCGGCAAGATCCGCATCCCGATCAACGAAAGCTCTGACGACAAGAGCCAGATCGCGGAATACCTCGACCTGTACCACGGCGAAGGCATTCAGCACATCGCCATGGGCACGGACGACATCTACGCCACGGTGGATGGTATGCGCCAGCGCGGCGTGCAGTTCCAGGACACGATCGCGACCTACTACGACCTCGTGAACCGCCGCTTGCCGAACCACGGCGAGAACCTCGCAGAACTCAAGCGCCTGAACATCCTCGTCGATGGCGCGACGCACCAGGGCGCACCGAACGAGCTGCTGCTGCAGATCTTCACGCAGACGGTGATCGGGCCGATCTTCTTCGAGATCATCCAGCGCAAGGGTGACCAGGGCTTCGGCGAGGGCAACTTCCGCGCGCTGTTTGAGAGCATCGAGCTCGATCAAGTGCGGCGTGGCGTCCTGAAGGCCGAGCCCGAAGCGGGCGTTCTTTGATGTTCAACAACGGAGTGACCATGGTTCAGATGCTTTCGCGCGGCGTGTTGGGTATGGCATTGGCAGCGTGCGGTGTGGCCGCGCAGGCCCAGACGAGCGCGGATTCGTCGCTCGACACGGTGATGAAGGCCGGCGTCTTGCGCGCCTGCACACCGGGCGACTACAAGCCGTTCAGCTTTCTGAAGCCCGACAACGCCTACGAGGGCATCGACATCGACCTCGCGCGGTCGCTCGCCGCGGCGATGGGCGCGAAGCTCGAGATCGTGAAGACGAGTTGGGCCAACCTGATGCCCGACTTCACCGCCGGCAAGTGCGAGATCGCGATCGGCGGGATCTCCGTCACGACCGAACGCCAGAAGCGCGCGTTCTTCAGCACCGCGTACATGGTCAACGGCAAGACGCCGATCGTACGCTGTGACGACGTCGCCAAGTACCAGAGCGTCGCCGCGATCGATCAGGCCGGCGTGCGCGTGATCGCCAACCCGGGCGGCAGCAACGAGCGCTTCGCGAAGGCAAACTTCAAGACCGCGACGCTGACGATCCACCCCGAGAATCTGACGATCTTCGACGAGATTCTGTCCAAGCGCGCCGACGTATTCGTGACCGAAGCGGCGGAGGCGCTGACCCAGCAGAAGCTCAAGCCCGGACTGTGCGCCGTGAATCCGGACAAGCCGCTGCAGTACGGCGAGATGGCTTGGCTGCTGCCGCGCAACGATGCAGTGATGAAGTCCTTCGTCGATCAGTGGCTGCACCTGTCGAAGGCAACCGGCGAGTACCAGCGCACGGTGGACAAATGGCTGCGGTGAGCGCCAGCCGCGCTGACCCCGCCCGCCCTTTCGGGTGATTGTGTGAGGTCCATGCGACGCGGAGACTGCGCGTCGTGGGAATCAGCACACTCCAAACATCGACAGGTGGCGCGCAATGAACGGCCGGCGCGGCGTTCTCGCGTTGCTCGGCGGGCTGACGCTGCTGGTCGTGATCGGCCTGCTGGCCTGCGGTCCGTTGCCGATCAGCGTGGGGGCGCATCGCTACGCTGACGCGCGCTCGTGGCTAGGTGTTCCGAACGGTGCCAACGTACTGGTCAATCTGCCGCTGTTCTGGCTGGCGGTCTGGGGCTGGTGCGCCACCCGCGTGAGCGCTTGGCCGCGCGCACTGCGGCTGCCGTGGCAGGGCTTCCACCTGTGCGTGATGGCGACGGCGCTGGGTTCGGCGATGTACCACGCCGTCCCAGGCGACATGCTGATGCTGGTCTCGCGCACGCTCCAGGCGTGCGCGTTCGTGCTGCTCGCGCTCGGCTTGCTTGCCGAGCGCGTCGACACGCGCTTCGGTTCGCGCGCAGCCTGTGCAGGTGCGGCCGCGATGACCGTACTCGCCGGCCTGATCGTCGCACTCGCCGGTCGCCAGCAAGGCGTGACGGATCTGCGCCCGCTGATGTTGTTCGAGGCGATCCCCGTGCTGCTGATTCCGGCCGCGGCGCTGCGTGTACCCGGCCAGCAGACGAGCACCTCAGGCTGGCTGATGGCGCTGGCACTCTGCGCAATCGCAAAGCTGTTCGAGCTCGCCGACACGCCGATCTTCAACACCATCGGCTGGATCAGCGGGCACACGCTGATGCACTTGGGCTGCGCCGCCGTCGTCGGCTGGATGGCCTATCGCGCGGCCATCACGAGATCAGCCTGCGCAATCGGCGCCGATGCGGGCGGCGAACTCACCCAGCGCCACACCTCGTTGAACACGACCGGCTGAAACGCCATCTGCACATGAGCGGTGCCGGGCACATGCCGGTTGTCGGCGCCAGGCAGTGTACCGGCGACGGCAGGGAACACGATGTTGTCGCAATGACCGTAGAAGCAGGTGAAGCGCGTCGAACGGGTCACCGGCTCGGCCGCAGCCAACGCGGTCAACCACGGGCCGTGCTGGCGCATCTCCTTGCCGTTGATTGTGTGGCCATAGCGCGCCAGCCAGGTGCCCTGGTGCGGGCTGCCGATGGTGATGACGCGATGAACGCGCTCGTCCGCGTGGAGTTGCCGCAGCCAAGCCCGGATCGCAAGACCGCCCATGCTGTGGCCCACCAGAACCACCGGTGCGCCGGTGATCGACTCCAGTCGGGCCACGGCGGTTTCAATGATCTGCGGATAGTGGTCGATCGAATTGAACAGCGGCTCGAGGTTGACGGCAATGTACGGCGTGTTGCGCGCGCGCAGTTCGCGCATCCACGGATTCCACAGGCCACGGTTGCAGACGAAGCCATGAACCAGCACGACGCCGCGCCGGCCGCCGGCCTGATCCGGAACATGATCGGGCTCGGTCCCGGAGCGAAACGGCTGGCGCCAGAAGAACACGCGAGGCGCCGTGATGATCTCGGCCCACCACGCGCGCAGCAGCTGGCCCGCACGCGCGCGTGGTGCCGGGCCGGGTGCCTGAACCAGGTACAGCGCGACGAATTCGAGCCCGAGGAAGAGCGCGTAACTCAGCAAGATCATCAGCGCCGCCGCGGCACCCCAGCCGGGATGGCCGAGTCGCGTCAGAATGACGGCCCACGCGGTCGAGCCTGCGAGCAACCCCAAGACAAGCAACTTCTGAAGGCGAGCCAGCATGGCGTCATGCTACCAGCGCGTCGGGCCACGGGTCGGCAGTAGACTCGGCCATCCAGCTGCAGATCCGAATGAGCGCCACGGCCGAAGCCATCCTTGCCGACTTGAGAGCCGTTGACGACGAGCGCGCGGTCCGTGCCACCAGGCCCGGGCTGGCGCAGAAGGTCGCGGCGCTGAAGAAGTTTCAGCAGCGGCGTTTTTCGAACACCTATGCGGATCTGCTCGCTTCTGCCCGCTACGCCGCCGCTGCGCGCTTCTTCCTTGAGGAACTGTACGGGCCGGAGGACTTCACACGACGTGACAGCGAGTTTGCGCGCGTCGTGCCTGCGTTGGTGCGTCTGTTTCCTTCGGAGGTCGTGCACACCGTGGCGACGCTCGCAAGGCTGCACGCACTCTCGGAGACGCTGGACACGGCCATGGCGGATCATTTAGACAACGCGGTTATCGACCCCGACGCGTACATTGGCGCCTGGCAGGCGATTGACCACTCGGCGGACCGCGACGCCCAGATCAGCCTGACCCTTGACGTGGCGGCCCGCCTCGATCATTTCACCCGAAAACCCTTGTTGCGAGGCAGCTTGCGCCTGATGCGCGGTCCGGCGCGCGCAGCGGGGCTCGCGGAATTGCAGCAGTTTCTGGAGAACGGTTTCGACACTTTCCGTGCGATGAGGGGCGCAGAGGAGTTTATCCGCATTGTCGAATTGAGAGAGCGGGCACTCGCTTCCGCTCTATTCTCGGAGGTTCCGAGTTGTCGCCAGGCTGCGTTGGCAGCGTTGCCCGTGGCGACGACAGTCTCGCGTGTTGCCGCCCGATGAATCAATTAGACGCTGCGTGGCTGTGTGGGCGTCGATTCGCGCACCCATGACGCAGGTGGGCACAAGCTACTGTACGGATGCTGAGCAGCTCGTAGCGCCGGGCACAAAACGGCTCGCGGGGATAATCAACACGCATCTGCACTCGCTCGCCTGTTTGTCGGCTTCCTGCGCAATATTGACTGGCGACGACCGAGAACAGCCGCTCGTTCTGCCCGAGAAAGCGAAAAGCCCTCGTCTTTCGACGAGGGCTTCTCTAATAGTAGCCTGACAATGTCCTACTTTCACAC
>JBDUAG010000586.1:0-3064 GCA_040004785.1 Burkholderiales bacterium
GGGGCCTGTCGACGGAGCCCGCGACGGAACTCTGGGTGTTGCACGGATCGCACCGACTGATCAGTCCGAAGGTCAGCGCCTTCGTCGACTTCGTTTGTGACTACTTCAGCGAGGAGGGGCCGCGGGACATGTTGACGCTGGGGTGATGCGTGGCCAGCGTCAAAGCCGCCGGTCACGAACTTCAACTTCTGGCCGGAAGCACTCGACGACCACACAGTCACTTCAGGAAGCCACCTGTGGAGAGCGAGTTCCCGAGCAACCGGCGCTGGTTCCGCAGGGTCGAGATTTCGGCCGCGCACTTCCTCAGCGCAGTGATCTCCGAGGACCGCCATTTGCGTGCGACGTTGTTGGTGCAGGTGATGATTCCCCACACTTCGCCATGGCCGCCATACGAGGCGGCCAGCAAGGCGCGGATGTTGAACGGCACCAGCATGACCTCCTTCACCCCCTGGAGAGCGGGATCCGCGAAGGTGTCGCCGCAGACATAGCATCCCTCGCGGACCAACGCACCGAAGAAGCCGCCACCGGACTCAGGGAACACTGCGGCGCCGGCGATTGCAACACCTCTGACACCGTCATAGGCCGCGACGCTGCGCATGACCCGTTGGCCGACTTGACCGGAGACACTCCAAAAGGTCACGTGGATGCATTTGAGCGCCTTCTGGATGTATTCGGCCACCTTGCCGGCCGCCTCGATATCCGTCATGCGCCCGGCATCCACCTCGTGCGCGAGGTCTCGCATCAGGAAATGGAAATTGGGTACGCCGGTCACACTGGCCTCTCCGCCGTTGCTACAGGCGTCGATTTTCTCGCAACCTGGCGCGCCCCGGCGTGGCGTTCAGCAGATCGGCGACATCGACCACGGGCAGTGCCGAGGTCACGGGTTGAAAACCTCACCTATCGAAAAGGAGCACCCCGTCGCTCAGAAGCGCCGGGGTGCCGAATCGCCCGCGAGGGCGAGGAGACAACCGATATCGCCAGCGCGAGCGACCTCAGAACGCGGCCACCAGCGAGCCGCTGAAACTGCCCTCGATCAGCTTCTTCACTTCGGGCGACTGGAAGGCTTTCACGAGCTTGGCGACCCAGGGCTTGTCCTTGTCCTGCGTGCGCACCGCGATCAGGTTGGCGTAGGGGCTCTTCGCGTCTTCGATCGCGATCGCGTCGCGCGTCGGCACCAGGTTGGCCTGCACCGCGTAGTTGGTGTTGATCGCGCTCGCCGCCAGATCGTCGAGCGAGCGCGGCAGCTGCGCCGCGTCGATCTGCACGATCTGCAGGCGCTTGACGTTCTCGATCACGTCGAGCGGCGTCGCCGTGATGCCGGCACCGGCCTTCAGCTTGATGACGCCGTACTTCTGCAGCAGCGCGAGTGCCCGGCCGCTGTTCGACGGGTCGTTCTGAATGCCGACCTTGGCGCCTTCGGGCAGCTCGGCGAGCGACTTGAACTTCTTCGAATAGAAGCCCATCGGGAAGGTCACGGTCTCGCCGATCGCCGTGACGCGGCACGTCGCGCAGGTTCTGCTCGACCAGCCGCGCGAAGTACGGAATCGCCGCCAGCGACAGCGGCACCGCCGCCGCCACCGGCCCGATCGAGGTGCCGGCGATCAGGCGCGTGAACGGCACCAGCGCGACCAGCAGGATGATGAACGGGAACGAGCGCACCGTGTTCACCAGCCAGTTGATCACGCCGAACAGCGCAGGCCGCTCCAGCGACTGCCCCGGGCCGAGCAGGAACAGCAGCACGCCGAGCGGGCCGCCGAACAGCACGGCCGCCGACAAGCCGATGCCCAGCATCAGCAGGGTCTGGCCGAGCGCGGTCCAGAGTTCGGGAAGGATGGCGATGATGTTGGGTGGCATGGCGTGGGTGCGTGGTGGTTCACGCGACGGCGGCGTCGAGCCGCTCGAGGCCGTTCTGCACATCGGCGTAGACCGCCATGCGCGCGAGTTCGCGGCCGAGCGCGGTGACGCGGCGCGCACGGCCCGGGCCGGTGTCGTCGACGGTGAACTGCTCCGCGATCTGGCCGCCCTCGATCACCGCGACGGTTCGGCCCAGCGCGCGCACCACGGCCAGCTCGTGGGTGACGATCAGCACCGTGACGCCCAGGCTCTGGTTCACGTCGCGCAGCGTGTCGAGGACCGAGCGCGTCGTCTCGGCGTCGAGCGCCGAGGTCGGCTCGTCGCACAACAGCACGTCGGGCCGCGGTGCGAGTGCGCGGGCGATCGCGACACGCTGCTTCTGGCCGCCCGAGAGCTGCGCCGGATGGGTGTCGATCTTGTCGAGCAGGCCGACGAGATCGAGGCACTCGCGCACCCGACGGAACGCGTCGCCGGGGCTCCACTGGCCGTGAATGCGCAACGGGAACGCAACGTTGTCGAACACGGTCGCGTTCTGCAGCAGGTTGAACTGCTGGAAGATCATGCCCATGCGCTGGCGCGCCACGCGCAGCTCGTGTTTGCCCAGCGCCGTGATCTCGCGCTCGCCGACAAACACGCGGCCGGCGTCCGGGTGCTCGAGGCGGTTGATCAGCCGCAGCAGCGTCGACTTGCCGGCACCGCTGGTGCCGATCAGGCCGAAGATGTCACCCTGCGGCACGTCCAGCGAAACCGACTTGACAGCGTCGAACGACGCGCCGTTCGGCAAGCGGTAGGACTTGCTGACGCGGACGATGCGGATCGCATCGGAGGACGAGGCGGCAGCGTTCATCAGATCGCGAACGAAAGTTCGAGCGGATGCGCCCGGTCGATGCGGCGCTCGCGCTCCAGGCGCTGAATCGCCTGTTCGACCCAGGCCTTGGCGGGCGGCAGCGGCCCGAAGCCGGCCTCGCCGTTGATGTGCCCCGCGTCACCGAGGCTGATGACCTGCGAGCCCCACACGCGGGCCCAGGCGCAAGCGGCGTCGAACTTCATCCAGGGGTCGGTCTCGCTGGCCAGCAACACCGACGGGACGGCCAGTGCCGACTGCGGCAGCTTGCCGGCCACGCCGAACTTCGCCGGGTCGGCCGGCGCGACCAGCAACGCCGATTGCACGCCCTCGCCACCCTGCGCCAGATGGCGCAACAGCGCGAGG
>JBDUAG010000587.1:0-3052 GCA_040004785.1 Burkholderiales bacterium
GATCGGCAATCCGTCGTCACCCCCGTACTGCTTGAGGCTGACCAGCAGGAAGTAGCCCATCTGCGCGAACGCGAGCGTGATCATGATGAACGCCATGCCCGAGGTCCGCAGGCTGATCGCGCCCACCAGCAACGCGACCAGCGCCGAGGCGACCATGCACAACGCCAGATGGACCCAGCCGCTGGCGATGCCGTGGAACGCCGGGAACGCGACCGCATAGCTGCCCAGGCCCATGAACAGGGCGTGACCAAAGCTGACCAGCCCGCCGTAGCCGAGCGCCAGGTTCAGCGCCGAGGCGGCAATCGCGTAGATCAGGATGCGTGCGAAGAACGAGATCCAGAACGGCTGCCCGATGGCGGTCGCCACGAACGGAACCGCGGCGAAGCCGGCGAACAGCAGCAGCGGCAGCACCGCCGAGCTGCGCCGGCGTGAGGTCAGTGGAGTCAGTGAGGTCGGTGAGGTCATCGTCGGCTCCTTCAGCCCCGCCGGGCCGGAAACAGGCCTTGCGGGCGCAGCGCCAACACCACGGCCATCAGCACATAGACGAGCATCGAGGCCAGCGCCGGGCCGGCGGCATCGGCGACCGAGCGCTCGGCCACCTGGCGCAGCACGAGCGGCAGCAGCACGCGGCCAAGCGTGTCGACGACGCCCACGATCAACGCCGCATACAGCGCACCGTTCACCGAGCCGATGCCGCCAATCACGATCACGACGAGAGTCGTGATCAGCACCGGCTCGCCCATGCCGGACTGGACCGACAGCAACGGCCCCGCCATCGCGCCAGCGAGTCCGGCGAGCATCGCTCCGACGCCGAACAGCATCGCGTTCAGCAGCCCGATGTTGACGCCCAGCGCCCCGACGAGCTGCGGGTTCTGTGCGCCGGCTCGGATCAGCATGCCGACGCGTGTCTTGTGGATCAGCCCGTACGAGCCGATGGCGACGAGCAGGCCCACCACGATGATCGCGAAGCGGTAGGACGGGTAGTTGAAGCCGAACAGCTGCACCGTGCCGGCAAGCACCTCCGGCACCTGCACGAACAGCGGCTGCGGCCCCCAGACGAGCCGCACCAGCTCGTTGAAGAACATCACCAGGCCAAAGGTGGCGAGCACATGGTCGAGGTGGTCGCGCCGATACAAGCGCGAGACGATGGTGAGCTCGAGCACCACGCCCACGACCAGCGCCGCTCCCATCGCCGCGAGCACCGCGAGCAGGAACGAGCCGGTCGCTCCGTAGGTGAGCGCTGCCGCGTAGGCGCCGACCATGTACAGCGAGCCGTGCGCCAGGTTCACGAAGCTCATGATCCCGAACACCAAGGTCAGCCCGGCGGCGAGCAGGAACAGCAGCACGCCGTACTGCAGGCCGTTGAGCAGCTGAATGAGCAGCAGAGCGGCGCTCATGGCCTGGTCCTCAAGGCTGCTTGCACAGGGTCGCGTACGAGTCTGCGTGCACGGCCAACGGGGTGCCGATTGGCTTGGTCGCGACCTTGCCGCCCACCCGCACGGTCTCGAATGCGTAGTAGTTCTGCACCGGCATGTTGTTCGTGCCGAACCGGAACGGGCCACGCACCGACTTGAATTCGCCGCCCGCTGCCTTCACCGCGGCAGCCAGCTTCTTCGGGTCGCCGCCCGCCTTGCGCAACCCGAGGTCGAGCACGTTGGCCGCATCAAAGCCCGCGGCCGCATACAGGCTCGGCGCGCGCTTGTATTTCGCCTCGAAGGCGGTGACGAACTTGCGGTTCTCCGGCGTGTCCAGCGAAGCGTCGTACATCGCCGCACTGATCGCCCCGACAGCCGTTTCGCCCAGTGATGGCAGCGTGGTGCCGTCGACGGTGAACACCGAGTACAGCGGCAGCTTGCCGCCCAGGCCCGCCTGGCTCATCTGCTTGACGAAGTTGATGCCCATGCCGCCCGGGTAGAAGACGAACACCGCATCGGGCTTCGCCGACTGGAGCTGCGCGATCTCGGCCGAGTAGTCGGGCTGGTTGACCTGGGTGTAGACCTCGTCGACGACCTCGCCCTTGTAGAAGCGCTTGAAGCCGGCCAGCATGTCCTTGCCGGCCTGGTAGTTCGGCGCCATCAGGTAGACCCGCTTGATGCCGCGGTCCTGCGCGAACTTGCCCATCGCCTCGGCAGCACCGTCGTTCTGCCAGGCCACCGAGAAGATGTTGGCCTTGCACTGGGCACCCGCGATCGGCGAGGGGCCGGCGTTCGTCGCGATCGCCACCACGCCGGACTCGGCCAGCCGCGGCAGGCTGCCCATCAGCACGTTCGAGAACGACAGGCCGACGATGGCGTCGACCTTGTCCTTGTCGATCAGCTTGCGCACGATCTGCTGGCCCACCTCGGGCTTGAGCTGATCGTCCTCTTTCAGAATGCTGGTGGCCTGTCCGCCCAGCTTGCCGCCGAGTTGTTCCACCGCGAGCATGAAGCCGTCGACCTGGTCCTGGCCGACCAGCGCCTGCGGTCCGGACAGCGGCGCCATGAAGCCGATCGTGGTGGCCTGTGCGGCGAAAGGCAATGCGGTCAGCGTCGCGGCGAGCGCGGTAGCGCGTACGGTGTTTCTGTTCATCGTTGTCTCCTGGAAAAAATACGGACGAAGCCATCCCCCGGGGCCATCGAACGCGGCCCCGATGGACGCCGATCAGCGAAAGCTCAGTCGATCTGCAGGTACACGCGCTGCCCGTCGACCTTCACGGGGTAGCTGCGAAGCGCCTCGGTGACGGGCGCGCAGCTCGGCGTGCCATCGCGCACGTCGAACTTGCCCTGGTGCAGCGGGCATTCGATCTCGTGGCCGTCGAGGAAGCCGTCGCACAGGCGCGCCTGGCCGTGCGTGCAGGTGTTGTCCGTCGCGTAGACCGCGTCGCCGACGGTGTAGAGCGCGATCTCACGGCCCGAGACGACGACGCCGATGACATCGTCGGTGGGAAGCGCATCGGCCGACAGTGCGTCGACCCAGTTGGCGTTGCTCATCAATGGCCTCAGATGGGGTAGATGATCGAGTTGGGGATCATTTCGCTGTCGTAGATGCACTCGCGCGACGCGAACTTGAGCCC
>JBDUAG010000588.1:0-3047 GCA_040004785.1 Burkholderiales bacterium
GAGTCCGGTTACGGGCGGGAAGGCTCGCGCTATGGGCTGGACGACTACATGCACACCAAGTACCTGTGTCAGGGCAACCTCGGCTGAGCCCCCCGAGGGGGGGCCGAGGCGGCTTCGGTTAAGCTCACCGCGTTCAACACTCTCCGCCTGCCGCGCGATGTCCGATCCGCACCCGAGTCGCCCGCATCAAAGGGGTGACAAGCACGCCGCCCCGGCCGAGCGGCGCACGCTGTTCCAGAAGCTCATCGAGCTGATCGCCCCGGGGCCGGATTCGCGTGACGAACTGATCGAATCGCTTGCCGACGCCGAGCACAAGTCGCTGATCGCGCCCGAGTCGCGCATGATGCTCGAAGGCGTGATCCGCATGGCCGACATGTCGGCCGGCGACGTGATGGTGCCGGCCGGTCGCATGGACCAGCTCGACATCGCCTCCGACTACGACGAGCTGCTGCACGGCGTGATCGACACCGGCCACTCGCGCTTTCCGGTGTACGAGGGCGGCCGCGAGAACGTCATCGGCATCCTGATGGCCAAGGATCTGCTCAAGCTGCAGCGCTCGCCCGACCTCAACCTGCGCACGCTGCTGCGCCCGGCCGTGTTCGTGCCCGAATCGAAGGGCCTGAACGAGCTGCTGCGTGACTTCCGCTCCAACCGCAACCACCTGGCGATCGTCATCGACGAGTTCGGCAACACCGCCGGGCTGATCACGATCGAGGACGTGCTCGAAGAGATCGTCGGCGAGATCGAGGACGAGTTCGACGACAAGGACGGCGAATCCGGCATCTACACGCTCGCCGATGGCAGCCAGCGCGTCGCTGGCGACGTCGACATCATCGCCGTCAACGAGGCCTTCGGCACCCTGATGCCCAACGACGAATTCGACAGCATCGGCGGCCTCGTCGCCCACGAGCTCGGCCGCGTGCCGCGGCGCGGCGAGGCGGTGACGATCGGCGAGCTCGTGTTCAGCGTGATGCTGACGCGCGGCGGCGCGGTGCGCTGGTTCAAGGTGACACGCGCGCCGGCCGACGCGGCGCCAGACGCTTGAGCCGCCGGGCCGTTCCCAAGGCGAAATCCGCAGCGCGAAGCGCGGAGGTTGCCTGATGAATCTGCTCGCCGAGCTGCTGCTGGCGGCAGCGCTCGGCGCGGCCCACAGCCTGCCGTTCGTCCACACCGGCTGGTGGTCGGCGCAGTTCCTGATCGTCGGCGTGTTTGCCTGGCGCGTGGCCCGGGTTGCGCCGTGGCGCGCGGCCGCGCTCGGCCTCGTGTTCGGCAGCGCATGGGTCGGCTCCGGCACCTGGTGGCTGTTCATCAGCCTGCACACGTATGGCGGTTTGCCGGCCTGGCTCTCGGTGCTGGCGATCGCGGGCTTGAGCGCAGCGCTGTCGCTCTACCTGGCCGTGGCGATGGCCGCGTTCGCGCGCTGGCGCAGCGGCTGCGGCTGGCGCGACGCGCTGCTGTTCGGCGCCGCCTGGCTGCTCGCGGAGCTGGCGCGCGGTGTGATCTTCACCGGCTTTCCGTGGATCGCGAGCGGCTATGCGCAGGTCGATTCGCCGCTCGCGGCGTTCGCGCCGTGGCTGGGCGTCTACGGCATCGGTTTCGTGCTGGCCGTGCTGGCCGCGTGGCCGGCGACCAACCACCTGGCCGCACGGCGCCATCGCGCGGCGCCCCCGATCGGCCTGGCGCTCGTGCTCGGTGCCGCAGCAACGCTCGGGCCGGGCCAGTTCTCGTCGCCGAACGGCACGTTGACCGTCACGCTGCTGCAGGGCAACGTGGCGCAGGACGAGAAGTTCGCTGTCGCCGAGATGCCGAAGGCGCTGGCCTGGACGCACAATCAGCTGCTGGCAGCGCGCGGCGAGCTCGTCGTCGCGCCCGAGACGGTGATCCCGGTGCTGCTCAGCCAGCTCGAACCAGGCTACTGGAAGGAGCTGCAGACGCACTTCCAGCGCGGCCCGCAAGCGGCACTGCTCGGCCTGCCGCTGGGCGACGAAGACATCGGCTACACGAACTCGGCCGCCGGCATCTCGGCCGGCACCGTCGCGCTGCCGGGCGGGTTCTACCGCTACGACAAGCACCACCTCGTGCCCTTCGGCGAGTTCATCCCGACCGGCTTTCGCTGGTTCACGCAGCTGATGAACATCCCGCTCGGCGACTTCAACCGCGGCAGCGTCGGCGCACCGTCGTTCGCCTTCCACGGCGAGCGCATCGGCGCCAACATTTGCTACGAGGACCTGTTCGGCGAGGAACTGGCCGCACGTTTCGAGGACGCAGCCAACGCGCCGACGATGTTCGCCAACATCAGCAACATCGGCTGGTTCGGCGACTCCAGCGCGATCGCCCAGCACCTGCAGATCTCGCGCATGCGCGCGCTCGAATTCCAGCGGCCGATGCTGCGCGCGACCAACACCGGCGCGACCGTCGTGATCGATCACGCCGGCCGTGTCACGGCCGCGCTGCCGCCGCACACGCAGGGCGTGCTCGATGGCGAGGTGCAGGGCCGCACCGGGCTGACGCCGTTCGCGAGGTGGGCGGCGCGCTTCGGCGTCTGGCCGCTGTGGGTGCTGGGGCTGGCGATCGTGCTGATCAGGGCCGCGCGCGGACCCCGCCCCTAGAATCCTTGCTTTCCAGTCGTTGGCGCCGATCACCGTCCATGCTCACGTTCCAGCAAATCATTCTCAAGCTGCAAGACTATTGGGGCACGCAGGGCTGCGCGCTGCTGCAGCCCTACGACATGGAAGTCGGCGCCGGCACCAGCCACACCGCGACCTTCTTGCGCGCGATCGGCCCCGAGCCGTGGAAGGCTGCGTACGTGCAGCCCAGCCGCCGCCCCAAGGACGGCCGCTACGGCGACAACCCGAACCGGTTGCAGCACTACTACCAGTATCAAGTGGTGCTGAAGCCCGCCCCGGCCAACATCCTCGAGCTCTACCTCGGCTCGCTCGAAGCACTCGGGTTCGAACTGAAGGCCAACGACGTTCGCTTCGTTGAAGACGACTGGGAGAACCCGACGCTCGGCTGCTGGGGCCTGGGCTGGGAGGTCTGGATGAACG
>JBDUAG010000088.1:0-10235 GCA_040004785.1 Burkholderiales bacterium
AGCGGCGCTTCGGTGTCGTAGCTGAGCTGCTTGTAGAACTCGGTGTACTGCTCGGGGGTGATGTCGCTCTTGCTGCGCGTCCAGAGGGCGGCGGCCTTGTTGACCGGCGCCCACTCGTCCGTCATCACCTGCTTGCTCGTCTCGGCGTCCCACTCTTCCTTGCGCATCAGGATCGGCAGCGAGATGTGGTCGGAGTATTTGCCGACAATCGACTTGATTTTCCAGCCGCTCAGAAACTCCTCTTCACCCTCGCGCAGATGCAGCGTGACGCTGGTGCCACGCGCCGCGCGCGTGATCGTCTCGACCTCGAAGTCGCCCGTGCCTTCGGAACTCCAACGCACGCCTTCTTCGACCGGCGCACCCGCGCGGCGCGACTCGACGACGATGCGATCGGCGACGATGAAGCCGCTGTAGAAGCCGACGCCGAATTGGCCGATCAGCTGCGCGTCCTTCTTCTGGTCGCCTTCGAGCGCCGACATGAACTCGCGCGTGCCGCTCTTCGCGATCGTGCCGAGATTGGCCACCGCCTCGTCGAGCGACAGGCCGATGCCGTTGTCGGTGATCGTGATCGTCTTCGCCTCGGCATCGAAGGCGACGCGCACATCGAGGTTCGGCGCATCCTCGAACAGCGCGGCGTGGTTCAGTGCCTCGAATCGGAGCTTGTCACACGCGTCGGAGGCGTTCGAGACCAGCTCCCGCAGGAAGATCTCCTTGTTCGAGTACAGCGAGTGCGTGACGAGGTGCAGGATCTGCTTGACCTCGGCCTGGAATGAAAGCGTCTGTTTGTCCATGATTCTTGTGGGCTGTGGCTGAGGCGGCACCGTGCCGCCGGAAGACCGGGATTTTGGGCCACACCAGGCCGATTTCAACAGGGGGCCAGTGCGCTGACGCACAATCCCGCCGGTGAATCTGCGCACCATCGCCGCCACCCGCTACATCACGCCGCTGCGCGAAGGCGGCTCGCTGCCGGCCATCGTCGAGGCAGATGACGATGGTCTGTACGTGCTCAAGTTCGTCGGCGCCGGCCAGGGCCCGCGGGCGCTGATCGCCGAGCTCGTGGCCGGCGAGATTGCCCGCGCGCTTGGGTTGGCGGTGCCCGAAATCGTCTTCGCCCAGGTCGATGCCGAGCTCGCCCGCACCGAGCCCGACCCGGAGATCCAGGACCTGATCCGCGCCAGCGCCGACCTGCTCAAAGGCAGCGCCGGACTGAACCTCGCGCTCGACTACCTGCCCGGCTCAGTGACCTTCGACCCGCTGATGCTGAAGATCGAACCAGAGCTCGCCTCGCGCATCGTCTGGTTCGACGCCTTCGTCACCAATCTCGACCGCACGCCGCGCAACACCAACCTGCTGGTCTGGCACGGCCGACTGTGGCTGATCGACCATGGCGCGGCGCTGTACTTCCAGCACGACTGGCGCGACTACCAAGCCCGCGCGGCCAGCCCGTTCGCGCTGATCAAGGACCATGTGCTGCTGCCGTTTGCGAGCAGACTCGCCGCTGTCGATGCGCCGATGGCGGCCGTGCTCACGCCCGATCGTCTGGCCGAGATCGTGGCGCTGATCCCCGATGCCTGGCTGCAGGACGAGCCCATGTTCCCGAGCAAGACCGAGCACCGCGCCGCCTACCTGACCTACCTGACGCAGCGCCTCGCCGCGCCGCGCGCATTCGCGATGGAGGCCGCCCGTGCCCATGCCCAGCACGTATGACTACGCGGTGATTCGCGTCGTGCCGAGGGTCGAACGCGGCGAGTTCATCAACGCCGGCGTGATCGTGTCGTGCGCGGCGACGGGCTACTTGCAGGCGCGCATCGAGCTCGATGAGGCGAAGCTGCTCGCGCTCGACCCCGCGGCCGACGTGACCGGCATCCGCGCCGGCCTGGCCGCCATTCCCGTCATCTGCGCCGGCGGACCGGCCGCGGGCGCGCTCGGCTCGCTCTCCACGCGCGAGCGCTTTCACTGGCTGGTGGCGCCACGCAGCACGAGCATCCAGACCTCGCCGGTGCACACCGGGCGCTGCGAGTCACCCGAGCTTCAGCTCGAACACCTCATGCAGCAGATGGTGCGTCGGCCATCGCCTCACCGAGCCGCACCGGCCGCGCCGGCGTCCACGAGGGATTGAAGTTCAGCGGCTGGTTCGGGAACAGCAGCACGACCGTCGAGCCGAGTAGGAAGCGGCCCATCTCGTCGCCCTTCTTGAGGGTCACGTTCTGGTCCGCGTAGCGCCACTCGCGCACGAGCGCGCTGCGCGGCGGGTTCACCACGCCATGCCAGACCGTCGCCATGCTGCCGACGATGGTCGCGCCGACCAGGGCGAGCACGAACGGGCCGCGCGCCGAGTCGAACACGCACACGACGCGCTCGTTGCGCGCGAACAGGCCCGGCACACCGCGCGCCGTCAGCGGATTGACCGAGAACAGATCGCCCGGCACATGGATCATGCGGCGGAGGCGCCCGTCGCACGGCATGTGAATGCGGTGGTAATCCTTCGGGCTCAGGTAGATCGTCGCGAAGTGGCCGTTCTCGTACTCCTTGGCGAGCCCGGCATCGCCGCCGACCAGCGCCGTGGTCGAGTAATGGTGGCCCTTGGCCTGGAAGATCTGATCGCGCTCGATCGCGCCGAACTGGCTGACCGCACCATCCACCGGGCACACCCAATCGGCCGCCGCGAGCGGGCGCGCGCCGGGCTTCAGCGCCCGCGTGAAGAACTCGTTGAAGGTGGCGTAGTGCGCAATGTCGGGGTCGGCGGCCTCGCTCATGTCGACGCCGTACTGCTCGACGAAGCCGCGGATCAGTTTCGTCGTGCGCGCGCCCCAGCGCCGCGACGCGCGCCACCCGGCATAGACCGTGATCGCCCGCTTCGGCAGGAGGTATTGCGGCAGGACTTTGAGGCGGTCGGACACGGCGGCTCTTCGGGTGGGCAAGGCCGCGGATTCTATCTATCGCGGCAGCGCGTTGACCTCGCGCTCCCACTTGTCGATCAGCCGCTTGCGCTCGGTCGCCTTGCCGTACTTTTGAAAGTCGTACTTGATCAGCCGCACGTTCTCGATCGAAGGCACACGCGGATCGACCTTGAAGGTCTTGTTGGCCGGCACCTGCAGCGAATTCGCCTTGGCACCCAGGCTTTGGCCCGCCGGGCTCATCAGGAAGTCATAGTATTTCTTCGCCGCCTCGCGGTTGCGCGAACCCTTCACCAACGCAATGCCGCCGATCTCGTAGCCGGTGCCTTCGCATGGGGCGCCGGCATGGACCATCGTGAAGCCGTTGATGCGCTCGTTCTCGAAGCCGAAGATGAAGCTCACACCGATGCCGACCTCGCCCTTGGCCACGCTCTTGGCCTGCGCCTGGCCGCTGCGTGTGTACTGCGTGACGTTCTTGTGCAGCTTCTTGAGGTAGTCGAACGCCGCGTCCTCGCCCATCAGTTGCACGAGGCCGGCGAGGATCGTGTAGCCGGTGCCGCTGGAGCCTGGGTGCGAGGTCTCGATCTCGCCCTTGTACTGCGGGGCGATCAGGTCGGCCCAGCATTTCGGCGCGGGCAGCTTCTTCTTTTTCAGCACGTCCTCGTTCCAACCGAAGCCGATCGCGCTGGTGTAGAAGCCGCCGACCTGGTTCTCGGTCATCGCGTACTGGCGCACCGCCCAGCCGTGCAGGTCATTCAGGTACGTGGGCCGATACGCATCGAGCAGGCCGACCTCGGCGGCCTGCAGGAACGGGTCGCCAGTGCCGCCCCACCAGATGTCGGTCTTCGGATTGGCGGCCTCGGCGCGCAGCTGCGCGAGTGCTTCGCCAGTGGCCTTGTGCACCTGCAACACCTTGATGCCGGTCTGCACCTGGAACTCCTTCGCCGCGAGCTCGCACCAGCCCTGGTCGGTGGAGCACAGCGCCGTGACTTGCTGGCCGTGCGCCAGCAGCGTGATGCCGCCGAGCGCGAGCGCTGCGATCGTGTGCCGGATGTTCATGCGGTGTCCTCGGATGCTCATTGCCGGGCCATTATGGAAGCGAAGCAGGCGCTGCACTACAGTGGCGGGATGAGCACGAACACGGTCACCGACTTCCCGTTCCAGCGCATCCCCGACCTGATCCGCGCGCACGCCCGCGCCCGGCCCACGCAGGCCGCGCTGGTGCAAGGCGCGACGACGTTGAGCTACGCTGCGCTCGATGCCCTGATGGACCGCATCGCCGCCTCGCTGCAGCGCGACGGCCTGCGCGCCGGCGACGTGATTGCGATCTGCGCGCTGGCGTCGCCGGTCTATGCGGCGGTGTTTCTCGGCGCGCTGCGGGCCGGCGTCACGGTCGCGCCGCTCGCGCCGTCGGTCACGCCCGAGAGTTTCCGGGGCATGCTGAACGACGCCGACGCGCGCTGGCTCTTCATCGACGCCGCCGCGCTCGATGCATTGGGCGCGACACCGAACGACTGCTGCATCACGCTGGACGACGTGGCACCCGGCACGCCGCTGGCTCGCTGGCTGCTGCCTGAAGGCGCGGAGCCGGGGCCGGTGGCCGTGCCGCCCGAAGCCGCGTTCAACATCATCTATTCGTCCGGCACGACCGGCACGCCCAAGGGCATCGTGCAATCGCACGGCATGCGCTGGACGCACGTCGCGCGCGGCGCGGAGTACGGCTACGGTCCGAATGGTGTGACGCTGCTGGCCACGCCGCTGTACTCGAACACCACGCTGGTCGTCTTCTTTCCGACGCTCGGCTTCGGTGGCACCGTCGTGCTGATGGCGAAGTTCGACGCGGCGCAGTACCTCGCGCTTGCGCAGACGCTGCGCATGACGCACACGATGCTGGTGCCGGTGCAGTACCAGCGCATCATGGCGCTGCCGCAGTTCGATGCCCATGATCTGTCGTCCACGCTCGCCAAGTTCTGCACCAGCGCGCCGTTCAATGCCGCGCTGAAGGGCGACGTGGTGACGCGCTGGCCTGGCGCGCTGGTCGAGTTCTACGGCATGACCGAAGGCGGCGGCACCTGCATCCTGCGCGCGCACGAGCACCCGACCAAGCTGCACACCGTGGGCCAGCCGGCGACCGGCCACGACATCCGGCTGATCGACGACGACGGCAACGAGCTGTCGGCCGCGGCGGTGCGCGCTGGCGCCACCGGCGAGGTCGTCGGCCACTCGCCCGGCATGATGACCGGCTACCACGGCCAACCGGCGAAGACGCGCGATGCCGAGTGGTTCGACCTCAGCGGCAAGCGCTTCATACGCACCGGCGATGTCGGCCGCTTCGATGCCGAAGGCTTCCTGACGCTGATGGACCGCAAGAAGGACATGGTCATCAGCGGCGGTTTCAACATCTACCCGAGCGACCTCGAGGCCGTGCTGCGCGAGCACCCTGCTGTGGCCGACGTGGCGGTGGTCGGCGTGCCGTCCGAGCTCTGGGGCGAGACGCCGGTCGCCTTCGTCGTGTCGCGCGACAGCGCAGCGCGTGCCGACGAGATCATGCAGTGGCTGAACCAGCGGGTCGGCAAGACGCAGCGGCTCGCGTCATTGCATTTCATCGAAGAGCTGCCGCGCAGCGCGATCGGCAAGGTGCTGAAGCGAGAATTGCGTGAACGCTACGAAGGAACGCGATGACGACACCCAGCTACCAGTCACTCGGCGCCAGTGGCCTGAAAGTCAGCCAACTTTGGCTCGGCACGATGATGTTCGGCGATCAGACGACCGAAGCTGAAGCCGCGAACATCGTCGCCGCCACGCGTGACGCCGGCATCAACGCGATCGACACCGCGAACGCCTACGCCGCCGGCGAATCGGAGCGCATCACCGGGCGGCTGATCAAGGCCGACCGCGCGGACTGGGTGCTGGCCACGAAGGTCGCGAACCCGATGGGGCCGGGGCCGAACGAGCGCGGGCTCTCGCGCGTGCACGTCATGGCGGCCGTCGATGCGAGCCTGCAGCGGCTCGACACCGACTGGGTCGACGTGCTGTACCTGCACCGCGAAGACGCGAGCACGCCGCTCGAAGAAACGCTCTCGGCGGTCGCGCAGCTGATCGAGCGCGGCAAGGTGCATCACTTCGGCCTCTCGAACTTCCGCGCCTGGCGCATCGCGCGTGTCGCCGAGATGTGCCGTGCGATGGGCATCGCGCCGCCGATCGTCTGCCAGCCGCCCTACAACGCGATGTCGCGCCAAATCGAGACCGAGCTGCTGCCCTGCTGCGCGCACTACGGCCTGGGCGCCGTCGTCTACAGCCCGCTCGCGCGCGGTGTGCTGAGCGGCAAGTACGCGCCCGGCGCGACGCCGCCCGAAGGCTCGCGCGCGGCGCGCAACGACCCGCGCATCATGCAGACCGAGTTCCGCGCCGAATCGCTCGCGCTCGCCGCGCGCATGGCCGAACACGCGCGCTCGCGCGGCCTCACGCCGACGCAACTCGCGCTCGGTTGGGTCTGGAACAACGCGCTGGTGAACGGCGTGATCGGCGGGCCGAAGACGCTCGTTCAATGGCAGGATTACCTCGACGCGCTGAACACGCGGTTCGATGCGGCGGACGAGGCCTTCGTCAGCGCGCTCGTGACGACGGGGCACGCCTCGACGCCTGGCTACAGCGACCCACAGTACCCGGTGGTCGGGCGTGTGGCACGCGTGGCTTGATGGTCAGGATCGCACGGGCTTGAAGTAGCGCGCTTCGAGCAACTTCGCGTTGGTCAGGTGCAAGGCGACGAGCACCCGTTCGACCAGGGTCAGCGGCTTGATGCTGCCATCAGGCAAGGTGAGTACGGGTCCGAGGATCGGTTCATCGTCGATCGTGGATTCCCGGTACTGCCGTACCTTCATCGCGTCATTCATGCGTTTCTCCTTGCCGCGATGCCGCGAACTGGATCGTCGGCGAGCGGTAGATGTAACCACGCGCATTCTAGAGCCGACCCGTCTCGGCGAGAAGGGGCGACCCTCAGGACGACGTCGGCACACGCTGCCACTCATCGCTGAGCAGGCCGTAGACGTTGACGTCGTAGACCACGCCCTTGGCGGCCCAACGCTTGCGCAACACGCCTTCGTGGCTGAAGCCGAGCCTGCGCAGCAACGTGTCGGACGCAGCGTTGTCCGGATTGACCTCGGCCTCCAGCCGTCGCAGCCCGCAGGCCGTGAAGGCGTGCGAGATCAGCGCTGACAGGGCCTCCCGCATCAGCCCCTGGCCCCAATGCGCCCGGCCCAGCACGTAGCCCAGTTCCATGCGCTCGCTGGCGGGCTCGTGGCGGAACAGCAGGCAGGTGCCGATGATCGAGTCGGAAGCCTTCTCGATCACCACGAATTGCAACGCCGTGGTGCTCGCGATCAGCGCCCGATAGCGCGCGAACCAGGCTTGGCCGTCCGCGACCGACCGCCACGTCGGGTACGGCAAGAACCGCGTGACCTCGTCGTCGCCGTTGATCCCGAGCAGCGCCGGAATATCGGCCTCTTCGACGATCCGGAGCCGCAGCCGCGGCGACTCGATCGGCTGAGGTTGCCAGAACTGCATCGGCGCAGCGGCCGCAGGCTGTGGATCGCCCTGCCCGACCGGCTGCAACGGCGGCTGCCGCGCGTAGCTGACGGTCAGCGCCTCCCAGACGTGCCCGTCGGGCTCGCTCCAGTAGACCATCCGCCCGCCATGCCGCGTGTTGACCTGCCCGTCCACCGGCCCATGCGGCATGCTCCGGTACGCGATGCCGCCCGCCGCGAGCCTCGCGACGATGGCGTCGAACGCGGCCTCGCTCACCCGAAAGCAGTAGTGCTGTACCGGAAAAACGCCTTCGGCCTGGTCGATGTCCAAGGTCAGACCATCGTTGACGAAGACCGGACAGAACGGCCCCACGCCGGACTCGGCCCAAGGCACGCCGAGAATGCCGGCCAGCAACTCTGCCGCGGCGCGTCGGTCGTGCGAGGGCACGAGCGCATGATCGAGTTGGACGCTCATTGGCTGCGGACCGATCAGGGCGCGACGTACCTGCCTAGACTGCAACGCAGCCTCGAAACCCTCTGGCCGCATAGTATGACTCTGCACCGTTGTGATACACGAAGACCGTGCCATAGCGCCTGTCGCAGAACAACGCTCCCCCGAGAGCTCTGACGTCTTGCGGTGTCTTCACCCAGCTCGATGTCTTCAGGTCAAAAGAACCCAGCGTCTGAAGATGGCGGTATTGCTCTTCGGTGAGAAGGTTGACGCCCATCGCCGCGGCCAACTCCTCGGCGGAGCCCTTGGGCTTGTTCTCCTTTCGGGCCTCGAGTGCGGCACCGTCGTAGCAGAGGCTCCGGCGGCCGATCGGACTCTCTGCAGAGCAGTCACAGAAGACGAATTGGGTGGCTTCGCCGTTGTTGCCGACAACATCTGGCTCGCCGCCCGTCGCTTCCATTGCCTGCAGCGCTTTCAGCGCATCGGGTTTGCCTTCAAGCGTTGCTTGGACTTTGGCCCAGGTCATGTCTCGGTGCCGGGGCATGTTCTTGTCGAACCTCGCCTTCAGCGAGCCAAGCAGCGTGTCGCGTTCTGTGGTCTTCATAGGTGGTTGAGCAAGTTGCCGATGACGCCCGACGTTTGACTTGAAGGAAGGGTCAGCCGTCGTCGCCGCGGAGCGAGAAGACATGCGCTTCCTTCCACAAGCCCGAGGAGTTCTCGATGAGAGAGACCGAAGCGCAGAAGCCATGAACCGGGCCGTGAGCCTCGATCGTAGCCGCGAGCTGCGCGGCCGCCACCTCGGCCTCACCGGCATTGCCGGTGGCAGCAGTGAGATGAGGAACGATGGTCGCATGCTCGCCGCGAAACGGAGGAAATGCGGGGAACGCTCGGACGAGCGCCTCGGTGAGCGCGATGAACGGCACAGCCGGCTCGGGGGCCAGGTACGCCGTGGCAGGGAAACGCCCGACTTTCGAGAGCGAGAACGCAAACGACCGCACCTGGCTCAGTGCCGCCTGGGCGTGGACAAGAACGCCGGGCGTGATCTCTTCCAAGGGCATGAACGGCACAAGGATCGTGATGTGGGCAGGTACGCCCAAGTGCACCGAGGCATCGAAGCGCTTGCGCAATTCACCCACGCAGGCCTCGGCCTCTGGGACATGAACAATGAATGCGGATTCGGACATGACGGAGACTGCCAACGTTTGAGACCACCGAGATGACCCGGCCCGCCCCCTTGCTCGATCTACGCTCAATCCGGGACAAAGGGCACGTAGTCAATCTCCAGGAAGTCCGCAACCTCTGGCTTCCAGCGCGTTTCCACGAATCGGACGTGCTCCGGGTGAATGTTGTACGCCTCGTAGTCCCGCTGCGAGGCGAACTCCATCGAGAAGCCGAACTCGAACTTGTTCTTCTGGCTCACCTGACGCAGCCACTCGAAGTTCCGAACTGTTGGAATTGAGGTCAGGACCTGCGCCGCCTTCAGGAATGAAGCTTCCGACTCCGAGCCTGAAGCGTGCTTCAGTTTGAACGCGACAGTGTGGCGAATCATTGGTGTTCTCCTGAGGCCTGACGCGCTTGAAGAAAGGGTCAGGATCTGGTGGATTTGCTGTAGGCGTAGAAGAGTTCATCACGAACCCATCCGAGTGACTCATAAAGTGCTTGCGCCGGAAGATTTGTCTTTGCGGTGGTGAGGTCCAATCGCATGAATCCGTTCTGTGCCGCGTGCCGTTCAGCCGCCAGCAGCAATGCCATTCCAGCGCCCGATTTGCGCGCCTCGGGCCTTACGAACAGATCGTACAGGGAGTAGATCGGGACCGCTGCAACGGAACAAAACGTCGGATAGAGCTGACAGAACCCAAGCAGTTGGCCATCTGGTGCTTCGGCCACCAAGATGACAGATTCCTCTCTCTCAAGGCGCTCACGTATGAACGATGTCGCCAGTCGGAGGTTCGGCGCTTGCTCGTAGAACTGCCGATACGCATGGAAGAGCGTTGCAACTTCCGCGAGGTCGCCGGCTGTGGCAATTCTTGTGTGCACGGCATTCATTGTGAGAGGCGAGTTAGAGGCCCAAGGTGATCTAGAGGAAAACTCTGAGCGCGATCCAGCCCCGCCATCCCTCTAGCGCCCCTTCGCCACCCCCATCACCGCATCCGGCAGCCCGATGGCAATCCCCGGCACCATGCAGATCAGCAGCACCGCGAGCAGCATCAGTCCGACGAAGGGCAGCACGCCCCAGATGATGTCGGCAAGCGCGATGTCGGGCGCGATGTTCTTGATGACGAAGAGGTTCAATCCGACCGGCGGGTGGATCAGGCCGGTCTCCATCACGATCGTCATCAGCACGCCGAACCAGATCAGGTCGAA
>JBDUAG010000589.1:0-3041 GCA_040004785.1 Burkholderiales bacterium
GGTACTCGAGCTGGTCGAGGTTTTCCTTCAGCTCTTCGCGGTCTTCGCCCTCGATGCGGCGCGAGACGCCGCCGCCGCGCGGGTTGTTCGGCATCAGCACGAGGTAGCGGCCGGCCAGCGAGACGAACGTGGTCAGCGCCGCGCCCTTGTTGCCGCGCTCTTCCTTCTCGACCTGGACCAGCAGTTCCTGGCCGTTCGAGATGCAGTCCTGGATGCGCGCGTCGCGCACCGAGGCGCCTTCGCGGAAGTAGTTCTTCGAGATTTCCTTGAACGGCAGGAAGCCGTGGCGGTCCTCGCCGTAGTCGACGAAGCAGGCTTCGAGCGAAGGCTCGACGCGCGTCACGACGGCCTTGTAGATGTTGCCCTTGCGTTGCTCGCGGCCTTCGATTTCGGTCTCGAAGTCCATCAGCTTCTGGCCATCGACGATCGCCAGGCGACGCTCTTCGGGCTGCGTCGCGTTGATCAGCATGCGTTTCATTCGTGCACTCCTTCGCGCGGACCCATTCGATTCGATGAGCCGCGCACATCACACAGCCACCTCCCGGCTCATGCCGGTGGGCGACGATTCGATGCACGAGAAAACGGTGAACGTGACCTAAGGGTGTCGCCCTGGACTGCGGTGTACGGGAGCGGTCAGCAGACCGGCCGGACGGGCAGCGTTGGCGCGTGCGTGTCGGCGAGACCCGGGCATGCCGGCCACCGGCGAGCCACGCCGGCTGCGCTCGGCTCGACGCAGGCTGTTGGCCTGGGAGCTGAGCGCACGAAGCGCCGTGGTTCGGGGGTGGAAATCGACATCAGGGGTGTCCGCTGGACGCAAGCAGGAGCGTGGAATCTCCTGCCTTGAAAACCTTTGATTGGCTCGTTCTTTGTTTGCTCTGCCACCCCGGCCACCGGCCGCGCCGTCACTTGGGGACGGTGCCCGCCGCTGGGGATTCGAGGCGTTGCATCACCTTGTGGCCGAAGCGCTCTTGACAATGCGCCCCGGCCGCCACGGTCTGCGGTGCCGATCCCGAGACTAAACTCAGAAGAATCAAACACTTATCGCATTGACGTGGTGCAACGCATTATAGGGGCCAAACCCGGCGCTGCGGCTCCGGCAGCGCCGGCCGTGCACCGCGTGCTGATCGACGAAGCCTCCGAGGGCCAGCGGCTGGACAACTTCCTCGTCAAGCTGCTCAAGGGCGTGCCCAAGACGCATGTCTACCGCGTGATCCGCTCCGGCGAGGTGCGGGTCAACAAGGGTCGGGCCGGCGCCGATACGCGCCTCGCGCTGGGCGATGAGGTGCGCATCCCGCCGGTGCGGGTGGCCGAGAAGGTCGATGCCCGCCCGGCCCCGCCGCGCGAGTTCGCGGTCGTGTTCGAGGACGAGCACCTGCTGGCGATCGACAAGCCGGCCGGCGTGGCCGTGCACGGTGGCAGCGGCGTCAGCTTCGGCGTGATCGAGCAGCTGCGCCAGGCGCGGCCAACGGCGAAGTTCCTGGAGCTGGTGCACCGGCTCGACAAGGAGACCTCCGGCCTGCTGCTGATCGCGAAGAAGCGCTCGGCGCTGGTCGCGCTCCAGGACCAGCTGCGCGCGCACTCGGGCGACAAGGTCATCGGCAAGACCTACGCGGCGCTGGTGATCGGTGCGTGGCCGGCGGGCCGCAAGGTCATCGACGTGGCGCTGCACAAGTACCTCACCGGCGACGGCGAACGCCGCGTCCGAGCCGTCGACGACGGGAACGACGCCGGCAAGCGCTCGATCACGCTGGTGAAGGTGGCCCGTGCGTTCAAGGAGTTCACGCTGCTCGACGTGACCATCAAGACCGGCCGCACGCACCAGATCCGCGTTCACCTGACTCATGAGGGCCATGCAATCGTCGGCGACGAGAAGTACGGTGACTTCGCGCTGAACAAGGCAGTCGCGAAGAAGACCGGCTTCGACCGCATGTTCCTGCACGCCGGGCAGTTGCGCTTCGCGCACCCGGCAAGCGGCGAGGTGATGCAACTGGTGGCGCCGTTGCCGGCAGAATGCGAAGCCCTGGTCCAACGGCTCGCTGCGTCATGACATCCCCACGGAATTTCGATCTGGTCGTGTTCGACTGGGATGGCACGCTGTTCGACTCGACGGCGCTGATCACGCGCTGCATCCAGTCCGCCTGCGTCGATCTCGGCGTGGCCCGGCCGAGCGACGAACAGGCGAGCTACGTGATCGGCATGGGCCTGATTGAAGCGTTGCAGCACGCCGCGCCTGGCCTGCCGCGGGAACGCTACCCCGACCTCGGCGCGCGCTATCGCCACCACTACGTGGCGCGGCAGCACGAGATCATGTTCTTCGACGGCACGCTGGCGATGCTCGAGGCGCTTAAGGCGCGCGGCCACCTGCTCGGGGTGGCCACCGGCAAGTCGCGCCGCGGTCTGGATGACGCGTTGAACACCTCCGCGCTGCGCGGCATCTTCAACGCCACGCGCACCGCCGACGAGACCGCGTCCAAGCCGGACCCGCGCATGCTGCACGAGCTGATGAACGACCTGGTCGTCGACCCCGAGCGCACGCTGATGATCGGCGACACCACGCACGACCTGCAGCTCGCGCTGAACGCCGGCGTGGCGAGCATCGGCGTGAGCTACGGCGCGCACGACCACGCCGCGTTCGAGGCCTTCCCGACGAAGCACGTCGCGCATTCGATGGCCGAGCTGCACGACTGGCTCGCGCGTCATGGTTGAGGACCACGTCAAACCCGAGCCGCTGCCGCTTTGCGCGTCGGATCAACTGCCCGAGAAGGGCATCGCCTTCGTGTTCGACGTGCTGCACTACCGCGAGCCGGCCCGTGCGTTCGTGATGCGGTTCGACGGCCAGGTCGTCGCCTACCTGAACCGCTGCCTGCATGTGCCGACCGAGATGGACTGGCAGTACGGCGAGTTCCTCGACAGCGGCAAGGAGTTCATCATGTGCTCGATCCACGGCGCGGTGTACGAACCGCTGACTGGCCGCTGCGCCGGCGGGCCGTGCGGGCGCGGCAAGCTGACCGTGATCGAGGCCTTCGAGCGCGACGGTCAGG
>JBDUAG010000590.1:0-3035 GCA_040004785.1 Burkholderiales bacterium
AGGTCGAGGTTGCGCAGGCCGACGTCGAAGTCGATCACCGCGGTCTTGTGGCCCGCGAGGGCGAGGCCGGAGGCGAAGCTGGCGCTGGTGGTGGTCTTGCCCACGCCGCCCTTGCCGGAGGTCACGACGACGATCTTGGTCATGGGTTCAGCGTCCTTTCAATCGATGGTCATGGGCACGACGACGAGCTTCTCGCCGTCGAGCTTCACCTGCGCCGGCTTGCCCAGCACGTCTTTGGCGAGTTCGGTGTCGGTGGTGCGGTAGATGCCGGCGATGGAGAGCAATTGCGGCTCCATGCAGGTCGCGAAGATGCGTGCCGCGGTGTCGCCCATCGCGCCGGCGAGCGCCCGCCCGCGCAACGGCGCGTAGACGTGGATGTTGCCGTCGGCGATGACTTCGGCGCCGAAGCTCACGACCCCGAGCACGATCAGGTCGGCGCCCTTGGCGTAGACGCGCTGGCCCGAGCGCAGCGGCCTGTCGATCACCATCGAGCTGCGTGCCGGCGGCTCGGGCTCCTCGGCGGCGGCCAGCGGCACCGGGGCACTCGGCGGATCTTCGGGCGTGAAGGTGCGCACGGGAAGCGTCGGCGCCGGGCTGCCGCCGTGTGCCTCGTTCAGGCCGGCCGCAAGCGCGTCTTCCATCTGCTGCGCGTTGCCCGACTTCACCGCGACCGGCAGCATCTTGTGCCCGCGCAGCAGGTGCACGAGCACGACGAAATCGATAGGCTCGGCGGAGTGCCGCACGAGCGAGAGGTCGATGGCCACCGGGTCGTTGTCGAACAGGCCGGGCGCTTCGCCGAAGCGCTCGTCGAGCGCCTGCGTGAGCAGCACCAGATCGGTCGTCTTGAGCACCACGGCCACCAGCGACAGCGAGGCGCTTTTCAGTTCGAAGGCAGAGAGCGTGGGAGAGACGACAGCCATGAGCGCAGACAGCGGCAAAGGCTGCGAGTTTAGCGGCAGCCACGCTGCCGCTTCCCCTCGGCGGTTACTGGTTCAGCAGGATCGAGGCGATGATCCCCGTCGAGATGGCGACGAGCAGGTAGTCCGGGCCGGTCTGAACCCAGTGGTAGCCGCGCGGCGGCTGGCGCAGATGGTGGCCGCGCCAGTCGTCGACGACGTATTCGCGCCCGCGATATTGCGGCGGCAGGCGGCCGCCGCGGTAAAAGTTGTAATCGGGGCCGGCGCCACGGCCACGATCCATGTGCGGCGGCGGGCCGCGGCGGTCATGCTGATCGTATTGAACGCGGTGATCGCGCTGATCGCGCTGATCGCGCAGATCTCGTTGGGGGCGCTGGTCACGGGCTCGATCCGGCGCGGGCGGGCGCATCTTTTCCTCGCGGGCCGCCCGCTCCGCCCGCTCTTCCTTGTCCTGCGCCACGGCCAGGCCGCTCAGGCCCATGCAGGCAGCGGCGATGGCGATGACGAGCGTCTTGCTGTTCATGAGAAACTCCAAAGAGTGTCCGAGCGTCGATTTTCGCGCTGCGCCACGCGCGCGCCTGTAGTCCAACGCCTTGTTTACCGGCGGGAAACACGCCGCCGCGCTGGCTAACGCTGGCTAAGATCGCGCATGCCCAGCCCCTCTTCCCGCGGTCCGCGCAGCCCCCGAGAGAGCGCGCTGGTCCGCATCCGGCTGCGCCACCTGCAATGCTTTCTGGCCGTCGCCCAGTTCGGCAACTTGCGGCGCGCGGCAGTGGCGCTGGCGATCACGCAGCCGGCCGTCACGAAGACCATCAACGAGCTCGAGGACATGCTCGCCAAGCCGCTGTTCGTGCGCGGCCGCCACGGCGCCACGCTGACGCCCGAGGGCGAGAACTTCATGCGCCACGCCAGCGACAGCGTCAACGCGCTCGGCTCGGCCGTGGACAGCGTGCTGCGCGCGCCCGATGCTGCGCCGCTGCGCATCGGCGTGCTGCCGACCGCGGCGGCGTCGTTCCTGCCTGCCGTGCTGCAGGCGTTCGCGCAGCGCTGGCCGCAGGTCAGCGTGCGCGTCGGCACCGGCCGCATCGCGCACCTGATCGAGCAATTGCGTGCGCGCGAACTCGATGCGGTGATCGGGCGGCTCGCCGACCCGGAGCTGATGGCTGGCCTGAGCTTCGAGCCGCTGTATGCCGAGCCGATGGTGATCGTGCTGCGGCCCGGCCATGCGCTGGCGCCGCGCACCGCCCGCTCGGCCGACCCGGCGCTCGCCGCGATCGGTGCGCACCCGCTGGTGCTGCCGCCGGGTGGCACGCTGATCCGGCAGGTGGCCGACGGTTTCATGCGCCGCCACGGCATCAGCCCGCAGGCCGGCCTGGTCGAGACGCTGGACACCGCGTTGGCGCGTGCGCTGGTGCTGCAAGCCGATAACCTGTGGTTCACGCCGCGCGGTGCGGTGCAGGCCGACCTCGAGGCCGGGTCCTTGCGCCGGCTGAGCCTGAGTCTGACCCCGGAAGAACCTGTCGGCCTGATGCTGCGCACCGAGCCCGCCAGCAGCACCACGTTGCTGACTTTCATCACGGCGGTGCGGTTGCGAGCGACGGCGCTCCGGCAGCAAGGCAAGCGCCGAGTTCGATAACCTGAAGTGATCGACAGCGCGACGACAAATCAATTGCGCGTGCGGGCCTCGGCGCCTAGAGTTGCGGCCATCACAGCACCGGAGACACCCATGGGAAGAGCGCCCGCGCCCGACGCCGAATACCTGATGCGCGACACCACATCGCACCCGAGCGCGCTCGCGCCGGCCTACAAGACGAGCGTGCTGCGCAGCCCGCGCCTGGCGCCGATCTCGTTGCAGCAATCGCTCTCCGAGGTGACCGCGCCGGTGTTCCGGCCCGAGGAACTGGGCCCGCTCGATCACGACCTGATCATGAACGCCGTGAAGGACGGCCTGCCGATCGGCGAGCGCATCGTCGTGCACGGCTACGTGCAGGATCAGCTCGGCCGGCCGGTCAAGAACGCGCTGGTCGAGGTCTGGCAGTGCAACGCCAGTGGCCGCTACCGCCACAAGAAGGATCAGTACATCGGCGCGCTCGACCCGAACTTCGGCGGCTGCGGCCG
>JBDUAG010000089.1:0-10203 GCA_040004785.1 Burkholderiales bacterium
TCGACATCGCCGAGGAGACCGGCCTGATCGTGCCGATGGGCGCGTGGGTGCTGCGTCACGCGGGCCAGACACTGCGCCGCCTGCAGGACGCCGGCGTGGAAGGCCTGACGATGTCGGTCAACGTCAGCGCACGCCAATTCAAGAACCCGCGGCTGGTCGACGAGGTCGCCGAGATGATCACGCTGGCCGGTTGCGCGCCGCACCTGATCGAACTCGAACTCACCGAAAGCGCGGTGATGGAGCATCCCGAAATGGCCGAGGGCACGATGCGGCGGCTGAAGATGCTGGGTGTCAGGCTGGCGATGGACGACTTCGGTACCGGTTACTCGTCGCTGGCCTCGTTGAAACGCTTCCCGGTCGATTGCGTGAAGATCGACCGCTCGTTCGTCAACGACATCCCTGGCGACGCCGGCGACTCGGCGCTGACGCGCGCGATCATCGCGATGGGCCATTCGCTCGGCCTGCACGTCGTGGCCGAGGGCGTGGAGCGACGCGACCAGCTTGACTTCCTGCGGCGCGAAGGCTGCGACGAATACCAGGGCTACTGGTTCGCCAAGCCGATGCCCGAAGACGCGCTGATGGCACTGCTCGCCGAGCAGCCACACGCCGCACTGGCCGCGGCCCACTGACACGGCGAATTCGATGATCCGCGCCGCACTCGCACAGATCCACCTCGCCGCGGCGACGCGCGCGTTGGGTGGCCTGCTGCTGCTGGGCGCCCTGCTGGGCTGGGCGCCGCGCGCGAACGCTACCGCTACGCCCGACGGCACCACCGTGCAGATCCTCGCGCAGGAGCGACTCGGCCGCGCACAACCCGTCGCTGCGGCTCAGGCGCTTGAACAGCTGCGCGCCGCGACCGCGGACTTCAGCCCACAACGCCTCGAACTGGTGACGGTGCAGGGCGTGATGCTGGCGGTCGCCTCGCAAGTCGAAGCGGCCGAACGCAGCGCCGCCGAACTCGAAGCCTGGGGGCGCGATCCGGGTGCGCCGTTGGCGTCGAACGCCGCGGCGTCGGCGATGCTGATCCGTGCGCGCTCGATCGCACGCGGCGGCAATCTGGCGCGCGCAGACGCGCAGATCCGCGACGCGATGCAGCGTCTCGCCGACACGACGCTGCTGCCGCGCGACCGCCTGCGCTTCGTGTGGGCACAGGCCTACATCAACGATGAGGCCGGCAAGTTCGAAGACGCCGTGCGCCTGAACCACGAGGCACTCACGCTTTCCGACCAGCAGAACGAGCTGTGGCGGCAGTCCGAGGCCCGCACCCTGCTCGCCTACAGCTACTACGGCGCAAAGCAGCTCGAACGGGCGCGCACGCTGGCCCTCGAAGCGGTGAGCCTGGCAGAGAAGGCGGGCGACCCGGTGGCGCTCGGTCTGGCCCACAACACGACCGGCATCGTGCTCGATGGCCTCGGCGACCAGCCCGGCGAGCGGCACTCGTTCGAGCTCGCCATCGACTGCGCGCGCCGCGCCGGCGCGAAAGGCGACGAAGTCCGCTACCTCGCGAACCTGTCCGACTTCTTCCTGAAGACCGGCGAGTACAAGACCGCGCTCGCGCACGCCGAACGCGCGCTGCCGCTGACCCGCGAACTGAAGGACACGAACAGCGAGAACGTCGCGCTGGCCAACATCGGGTTGGCGCACATCGCGATGCGGCATTTCGAGATCGGCAAGCGCTATGTGCACGAAGCGATCGCCATCGACGAGCGCCGCGGCTCGGTGCCCAGCGCGGCCGACATGTACCGCGAGCTCGGCGTCTACCTCGAGAAGGCCGGCGACCTGAGCGGCTCGATCGCCGCGTACCAGACACACAGGCGCATGATCGCCGGCATCCTGCGCGGCGACCAGCAGAAGGCGATCCTGGCGATGCAGGAGCAGTACGACGCCGACCGCCGCACCCGTGAGCTGACGCTGCTGAACCGCGAGAGCCAGATCAAGGCCGAGCAGCTGCACCGCCGCGACCTGCAGCAGCGGCTGTGGTGGTTGCTCGCGGCCGCGTTCCTGCTGTCGTTCGCGGTCGTCGCGCTGCTGTACCGCCGGGTTCGCCAGACCAATCAGCGCCTGGCGACAAGCAACGAGATGCTCAGGATCCAGAGCGAACGCGACCCGCTCACCGGCCTGGCGAACCGGCGCCACTTCCAGGCGGTGATGCGCCAACTCGCGGCGGACGGCAAGCTGAGCGGCACCGTGTACCTGATCGACATCGACCACTTCAAAAACATCAACGACCTCCACGGCCACAGTGCCGGCGATGCGGTGCTCATCGAGGTCGCGCAGCGGCTGCGCGAGACGCTGCGCGAGCAGGACCTGATCGTGCGCTGGGGCGGCGAGGAGTTTCTGGTGGTGGTGCAGTCGCTGGCGCCCGAGCAGGTCGACACGCTGGCCCAGCGCATGTTGAGCGCGCTCGACCGCACGGCGATCGTGGCCAACGCGCATCGCATTGCCGTGACCGCCTCGATCGGCTTTGCCACCTTCCCGATGGGGCCGGCGTCGTTGCGCGTGTCTTGGGAGCGCGCGATCAACCTGGTCGACACCGCGATGTACCTGGCCAAGGCGCACGGCCGCAACCGCGCGTACGGCGTGCGGCTGCCGCACGCGCGCGACGAGGCGTCGCTGGAGGCCATCACCCGGTCGCTCGAATCGGCGCTGGGCGAGGGGCAGGTCGAACTGACCCTGCTGCACGGCCGCACACCGATGGCGGTGGCCGCATGAAGCCCTGGTCGACGACAACGCACGCACTGCGGGTGTTCGGGCTGCTGGCGTGCGTGGCACAGGCGGGTGCCGCGCCGCCGACGGCGACCGACTTCGAGGCCCGGATCGACGCCCTGGCGCGCATCGGGATCGAGCACCCGGCACAGGCGCTGACCGAACTGACCGCGTTGCAACGAGAGCGCCATGGCTCCGTGCGCGAACGCCGTCTGTTGCTGCAGGCGATGGGCGGGGTCGAGGTGCAGGCCGGCGCAACGGCGCGTGCAGGCAGGTACGCCGACCAATTGCAGGCACTCGCGGCGGATGATCCGTCGGGGCAGGCGCAGGCGTCCGCCGCGCTGGTCCGTGCCCAGATGGCCGAGGCCGTCGGCCAGCTGGACGCGGCCGCGGTGCTGGCCCAGTCGGCGTTGCCGGCGTTCCAGGCCGGTTGCGCCGGCACGGCCGCGAAGAGCGCATCGGCCGCGGTCTCGTCGGCCGACTGCGACTACCGCTCGGCCTGGACCGCACTGATGCTGCTCGAGCGGCGCGCGGCCGGCCTCGGCGTCACCGTCACGGCCACCAACCACGCACAAGCGGCGCTCAACCTGGCCGAAGCCGCCGGCGACGCACCGCGCCAGACGAGCAACCTCGCCTCGCTGGCGCTGCTGGCGCAGGGCCGCGGCGAGCGCGAAGCCGCGGTCTGGCTGATGGCGCAGGCGCGCCGCATGGCCATGCAGTCCAACGATCCGACCCAACCGGCGCGCCTGGGCAAGGTGCAGGCGAAGCTGGCGCGGATGCAAGGCGATGAACGCGGCAACCTGCAGGCGCTCGAGGAGGCGCTCGCGCTGGCGGCGCAAGTGAAGGCACCGCGACTCGAAACCCAGCTGCTGGTGAACGTCGGCGACGCCTACGAACGCATGGGGCGCCCGGCCGATGCGCTGCGCGCGGCCGAGCGCGCGCTGCCGCTCGCCCGCCGCTTCAACGATGCGCGTACCGAGGGCGTGTTGATCAACAACATCGGCGTCGCCAAGATCGGCGTCGGCCGCGTTGCCGAAGGCCGGCAGGATCTGGCGCGCGTGCTCGAGCTCTGGCAGCAGACCGGCGAGGTGGCGCACCAGGTGCAGACGCTGCTCGAATTCGGCGAGGCGCTGGCGAAAGCCGGCGATGCGCACGGGGCGCTCGAGCTTTACCACCGCGAGCGCGAGCTCAGCGCGGAGCTGATGCGCACCAACCGCACGATCGCGCTGAAGGAGCTGCAGACCCGCAACGACGCCGACGCACGCCAGCGCGATATCGAGCTGCTGAGCCGCGACAACGCGCTCAAGAGCGAAGCGCTCGCGAACCGCGACCTGATGCAGCGCATCTGGTGGTTGCTGGCCGCGGTGATGGCGCTCGCCTGCGCACTCGTCGCGATGCTCTACCTGCGCGTGCGCGAAACCAACCGACGGCTGGCCGCGAGCCATGTGCAGTTGCAGGCGCAAAGCGAGCGCGACCCACTGACGAACCTGGCGAATCGCCGTCACTTCCAGGCCGTGATGACGCAGACCTGCCAGAACGGCGGCTTCGAAGGCGCGCTGCTGCTGGTCGACATCGACCACTTCAAGCACGTCAACGACGCGCACGGCCATGCCGCCGGCGACCAGGTGCTGGTCGAGGTCGCACGGCGTCTGAACGAGGCGGTGCGCAGCGATGATCTGGTGGTGCGCTGGGGCGGCGAGGAGTTCCTGATCTTCGCGCCGCGCGCCGCGCCCGAGCAGGCCGAACAGATGGCGGCACGCGTGTTGCGCATCCTGAGCGCGACGCCGATAGAGACCGGCTCTGCCCCGCTGCGCGTCACCGCCTCGATCGGCTACGTGCGCTTCCCGCTGCCGCACTACCGTGCCGAGGTGCCGTGGGAGCAGGCGATCAACCTGGCCGACATGGCGCTGTACACCGCGAAGAACCAGGGCCGCCACCGCGCCGTCGGGATCGTCTCGACGACGGCCGCGTCGACCGACGAACTGCGCGAGATCGAAGCGGATTTCGACCGCGCCTGGCACGCGGGCGGCGTCACGCTGCTGCAGACGCCGGGGCCGGAGTCGCGCGACACGCTGCGCGCGGCCTGACAGAGCACCCGCCCGGCGCTGGCCGAGGGATTCAGCGCGGCGGCACGGCGGCCTCGGCAGCCCGCTGGGCACGCGCGGCGGCGGCCTCGCGCAAGGCCTTCAGCTTCTCGCGCGGGTCTTCCTTCACCTTGACCTCGTCGAGCTTCATCTCCTTGATGAAGCGGCTCGGCACGCCCATGATCGTGTCGCGGCCGCGCTTGCGGCGCTTCAGCGTGTTGACGCTGAGCGTGCTGCGCGCGCGCGTGATGCCGACATACATCAGGCGGCGTTCTTCTTCGAGCCGCTCGGCCGTCATGTCGTCGTCTTCGCTGCGGAACGGCAGCAGCCCTTCGTTGACACCGGCCAGCACCACATGCGGCCACTCCAGACCCTTGGCCGCGTGCAGGGTCGAGAGCGTGATCACGTTCTGATCGTCGCCGCGCTCGGCCAGGCTGATGATGACCGAGATCGTCTGGGCGACGTCGAGCACGCTTTGCTTCTCGGTCTCGACCGTCGTGCTGCCGTCGTTCTCGATGGCGCCGCCACAACGGCGCGCGATCCAGTCGACGAAGTCGAGCACGTTGCTCCAGCGCGCAGCGGCCAGCTTCTCGCTGTCCTCGCCCTCGTGCAGGTGCTTCTCGTAGCCGATGTCGGTCAGCCAGCCGAGCAGCAGCGCCTTCGCGTCCTCGGCACCGGTGGTCTGGCGGGCACGGTATTCGAGATCATTGGCGTAGCGGCCGAACTCGTGCAGCGAGCCGAGCGCGCGCGCACTCAATACGCTGCCCAGCGATTCGCTGAACAGCGCCTCGAACAGGCTGGTCTTCCAGCGGCCGGCGAACTCGCCGAGGCTCGACAGCGTCTGGTGACCGATGCCGCGCTTCGGCGTGGTCACGGCGCGCAGAAACGCGGGATCGTCATCATTGTTGACCAGCAGCCGCAACCACGCGCACAGGTCCTTGATCTCGGCGCGGTCGAAGAAGCTGGTGCCCCCCGACACCTTGTAGGGCAGCCCCACCTTGCGCAGCGCCTTCTCGAACACGCGCGCCTGGTGATTGGCGCGGTAGAGCACCGCGAAGTCGCGGAACTCGATCTCGGCACCGCCGGCGACCGACGCGCCCGCCGTGCCCTGGCCTCGCAAGGCCTGGATGCGCGCGACCACACGCTCGGCCTCGTGCTCTTCGGAATCGCACTCGACCACGCGCACCGGCTCGCCATCGCCGAACGCGCTCCACAGCTTCTTCTCGAACAGCTTCGGGTTGTGGCCGATCACCATGTTCGCGGCGCGCAGGATGTTGCCGGTGGAGCGGTAGTTCTGCTCCAGCGCGATCACCTTCAGCGCCGGGTAGTCCTGCGGCAGGCGCTTCAGGTTGTCGATGGTGGCGCCGCGCCAGCCATAGATGCTCTGGTCGTCGTCGCCCACCGCGGTGAACAGCGCGCGCTCCCCTGAGAGGAGCTTGAGCATCTCGTACTGGATCGCGTTGGTGTCCTGGTATTCATCGACGAGCACGTAGCGCAGGGCGTCCTGCCATTTGGCGCGGACCTCGGCGTCGCGCCGCAGCAGCTGGTGCGGCAGGCCGATCAGGTCGTCGAAGTCCACCGCCTGATACGCGGCCAGGCGCTCTTCGTATCGCTGCATCACGCGCTGCGCGACCTGCTCGTCGGCATCCGCAGGCTGCACCTGCGCGCTGCTCAAGCCCTGGTTCTTCCAGCCGCTGATCGCCCACTGCCAGCGCCGCGCGAGCGCGTTGTCGCTGCTCGCGCCGGCGTCCTTCAGAACGCCAAGCACGTCGTCGCTGTCGAGGATGCTGAACTTCGGTTTCAGCCCGAGCCGCTCGCCGTCGCTGCGCAGGATGCGCACGCCGAGCGAATGGAAGGTGCTGACGACGAGGTGCTTGGCCGCGCGTGCGCCGACCAGTTCCTTCGCGCGTTCGCGCATCTCCTGCGCGGCCTTGTTGGTGAACGTGATCGCAGCGATCTGGCCCGGCGCGTAGCCGGCCTGCAGCAGGCGCGCGATCTTGTGCGTGATGACGCGCGTCTTGCCCGAGCCGGCCCCGGCCAGAACGAGGCACGGGCCGTTCAGATGATGGACCGCCTCGAGCTGCGCCGGGTTCAGCGATGCCGGCTGGACGCTCACCGAGGCCCCGTCACGGTGCCTGGCACAGGCAATGGATCACGGACGTGAACGGCCTGCGCGCATCGACGGCCGTGATCAGCCAGCCGAGGTCGTGCTGGACCTCCTGCGCGATCTGGCGCGGCACCCCGGCCGGCAGCACGCGCGCATCGATCTGCTCCGCGATGATCGATGCGGTGACGCCGCCGACCGCTTCGAGCAAGCGCGCCAGGCGGCCCGGCTCGGGTTCGATGTAGGCGACGCGGTAGCTGCCTTCGTCGCCCAGCTTGGCGCGCTTCGCGGCCGACTTCAACGCATCGCCGAAGCTGCCGAGCGAATCCACCAGCCCGCGCTCCTTCGCCTGCTCGCCGGTCCAGACACGGCCCTGGCCGACCGCGTCGATGGCCTGGGGCGTCGTCTTGCGCGCCTTCGCCACCCGGGTCGTGAAGTCGGCGTAGACGTGATCGACGCTGCTCTGCGCGACCGCGAGAAAGCGCGGGTCGGCAGGGCGACGCACATCGTCGGTGCCGCCGAGCCAGGTGGTCGTCGTGCCTTCGGTGTGCACGCCAAGCTTGGCCAGGGCCTGATCGGCGGTCGGCATCAGCCCGAACACGCCGATCGAGCCGGTGATGGTGGCCGGGTCGGCGATGACTTCGTCGGACGCGGTCGAGATCCAGTAGCCGCCCGAGGCCGCCAGGTTGCCCATCGACACCACCACCGGCTTGCCAGCCGCGCGCGTAAGTTCGAGCTCGCGTCGCACCAGCTCGGAGCCGAACACGCTGCCGCCGGGCGAATCGACGCGCAGCACGATCGCCTTGATCGCGTCGTCCTCGCGCGCCGTGCGGATCAGCCGGGCGGTGGAGAGCCCGCCGACCGTGCCGGCCGGCGCGTCGCCATCGACGATCTCGCCCTGCGCGACGACCACGCCGACGGCGTCGCCGCCGATCTTGGGCGTGAGCCGCGCAAGGTAGGCCTCGAACGAGACCTGACGGAAGCTCTTGATCTTGTCGTCACGCGCGCCGCGCTCGATCAGCACATCGCGCATCTCGTCGCGAGTCTTGAGCGCATCGACGAACTTGCGGTCGAGCGCCATCCTGGCTTCGTCGCCACCGGCTGCCTTCATCAGTTCGGGCAGCTGGTCGATCGACTGCATGATGGTCTGCGGCGGCAGCTTGCGCGCCTTCTCGACGGCCTGCGTGTAGGTCGACCACAAGCCGCCGTAGAGCAGCGCGTCGGCCTCGCGCGCGGCCGGCGACGGGCCGTTCGCAATGAAGGGCTCGGCCGCGCTCTTGTAGGTGCCGACGCGCACCAGGTTGACGGTCACGCCGACCTTGTCGAGCGCGTCGCGGTAGTAGTTGCGGTAGCCACCGAAGCCGGTGAGCCTGAGTGAGCCGAGCGGGTGCATCCAGACCTCGTTGGCCTGCGCCGCGAGGTAGTACTGGCGCTGGTCGAAGCCCGAGCCCCAGGCGACCACCGGCTTGCCGCTGGCCTTGAAGCGCTCGATGGCGCCGGCAACCTCATGCAGCATCGGCAGGCCGGCACCGCGCAGTTCGTCGAGCTGCAACAGCACGCTCACGATCTTCGGATCCTTGGCCGCGGCGTCGAGCACGGCGAGCACGTCGCGCAGCTGCGCGCTCTGCATCGCCTCGCCGCGCGCCTGGGCGAGCGCGTTGTCGCGGACGCTGCCACCGCGCTGCTCGACCAGCGGGCCCTGCAGCGCGAGCACCAGCGTGGTCTTGTCGGCCAGTGCCGGCGCACCGCCCTTGAACAGCATGACCAGCAGCGCGATGACGATCAGCAGGAACAACAGATTCAGCAGCGTGCGCCGCGCGGCATCGATGAAGCCCCAGAGGTTGGCAAGAAAACTGCGAGTGGAGCTGAGGAAGGATGTGGCCATCGAGGCTCTCCGGAAAATGGCGACTGCAAGGTCACGATGCTACCCGCGCCTTGCGATACTCCGGGACAGGCTCCCCGCGCATGCACGCCATCCTCGTCGTCACACTGCCCTTCTTCGCCCTGGTGCTGTGCGGCCATCTGGCCGCCCGTCAGAGGCTGCTGCCGGAGGCGGCGATTCCCGGGCTCAACACCTACGTGCTGTATTTCGCGCTGCCGTGCATGCTGTTCCGCTTCGGCGCGAGCATGCCGTTCGCCATGCTGATCGACCCGACGCTGATCGGCGTGTACGCGCTGTGCGCGCTGCTGATCGTTGCGCTGACGGTCGCACTCACCCGCCGCCGTGTCGGCTTGACGAGCGCGGCGTTCGGCGCGCTCGTCGCCGCGTTCCCGAACAGCGGCTTCATGGGTGTGCCGCTGCTCGTCGCGCTGCACGCCGACGCCGCTGCCGGCCCGGTGATCGGCACGCTGCTGGTCGATCTGTTCCTGACCAGCACGCTGTGCCTGGCGCTGGCCCACGTCGCGCCGCACGACCCGGCAGAAGGTTCGACGCTGGCCTCGGTGGGCCGCTCGCTGCGCGCCGCGCTCGCGAATCCGCAGCCCTCGGCGATCGCGCTCGGCGCACTGTCGCCGGCGATGAGCGTGCGGCTCCCGGCGGCCGTCGATCAATTCGTCAGGATGCTGGCCGACTCGGCTTCTCCGGTGGCATTGTTCACGATCGGCGCGGTGCGGTGGCGCGCTGGCCGGCATGCCCGCACGCGCACGCCATTGCGCGACTATCTGCCGGTCGCGCTGATCAAGCTCGTCGTGCAGCCGCTGCTGGTCGGCGGTGTCGGCCTGGCGGCGCGCGCCGCGGGGCTGCCGGTGAGTAGCTTCGGGCTGATGGTGCTGGTGCTCGCCGCGGCACTGCCGAGTGCCAGCAACGTTTCGCTGCTCGCCGAGCGCTTCGGCGCAGACAACGGCCGCGTCGCGCGCATCATCATGGCGTCCACCACGCTGGCGTTCGTCAGTTTCACGCTGATCGCGTGGCTCTTGCGGACATGAAAAAGCCCGCCGCGCTCTGAAGCGCCGACGGGCCTTGGCGGTGCCGCGATTATTTGCCGCGGAACTTGCGGATCGCCGCGATCTGCGCCGCCAGGTTCGCGAGTTCGCTGGACGCCTTGGCAAGGTCGATGTCGCTCTTCGCGTTCTTCAGCGCATCCTCGGCGAGGCGCTTGGCTTCGTTGGCCTTGGCCTCGTCGAGATCCTTGCCGCGGATCGCGGTGTCGGCGAGCACGGTGACCGTGCCGGGCTGGACTTCGAGAATGCCGCCGGCGACGAACACGAACTCTTCCTCGCCGTTGTCGGCGCGCGCGATGCGCACCGCGCCCGGTTTGATGCGGGTGATCAGCGGCGTGTGGCGCGGCAGGATGCCGAGCTCGCCGCTCT
>JBDUAG010000591.1:0-3033 GCA_040004785.1 Burkholderiales bacterium
ACATCTCCATCATGATGTCCGAGCCGCCGACGAACTCGCCGTTGACGTAGAGCTGCGGGATCGTCGGCCACTGCGCGTAGTCCTTGATGCCCTGGCGGATCTCTTCGTCTTCGAAGACGTTGACGGTCTTCAGGTCGGTCACGCCGCAGGCTTTCAACACCTGCACCGCGCGGCCGGAGAAGCCGCACTGCGGGAACTGGGCCGTGCCCTTCATGAAAAGCACGACGCGGTTGGATTTGACGAGGTCATCGATGCGTTGATGAACCGATTGTTGAACATCACTCATGGGGGTCTCGCTGGGAAAATTGGGAACAACCGCCGTTATACGGCAAACCGGGCGTCGTAGACTGGCGAGACCCATGACACCATCCATCCAGGTCGCCCTTTTTGGCGAATGCATGATCGAACTGCAAGGCGAGGCCTTCGGCACGATGCGCCAGACTTTCGGCGGCGACACGCTGAACACCGCCGTCTACCTTGCCCGCAGCGGCGCGTCGCTGGGCGTGCACGCCAGCTACGCCACCGGCCTCGGCGACGACCGCTACAGCGACGAGATGCTGCGCCGCTGGCAGCTTGAAGGCGTGGCCACCGATCTCGTGCGGCGCCTGCCCGGCCGCGTGCCCGGGCTGTACACGATCTCGGTGGACGAGCGCGGCGAGCGCACCTTCACCTACTGGCGCGACAGCAGTGCCGCGCGCGGCTACTTCGACGTGCCCGAGACACCGCTCGAGCAGGCCGCAGGTGGGCTCGACGCGCTGTACTTCAGCGGCATCAGCCTGGCGATCCTCGACCTCGGCGCGCGGGAGCGGCTGTTCGAGACCGCGCGGCGCGTTCGCGCTCACGGTGGCCGCGTGATCTTCGACAACAACTACCGCCCGCGCCTCTGGGCCGACGCGCCGACCGCGCGAGCCGCCTACGCGCAGGCGCTGGCCCTGTCTGATGTGGCGCTGGTCACATTGGACGACGAGCAACTGCTGTACGGTGACGCATCGCTGGCCGAGAGCCGCGACCGCAGCCTGGCCGCGCCGTGCGAGGAGGTCGTGATCAAGCAGGGCGGAGGGCCGGTGATCGTGCGTTGCGCCAGCAGCGCGATCGTCGAGGTGCCGGTGCGGCGCGTCGAGCGCGTCGTGGACACGACGGCCGCGGGCGACTCGTTCGCCGGCGCTTACCTGGCGGCGCGTCTCTCAGGTGCCTCCGCTGTCGATGCCGCCGCCGCCGGTGCGCGCCTCGCGGCGCAGGTGATCCAGCATCGCGGCGCGATCGTCGCGCCCGAGTTGCTGCTGGCCTGACTCAGAAGGCGTAGGAAACGCCCAGCTGCAAAAGCGGCGCGAGCCGCATCTCGCGCACCGCGTCGTCCAGACTCTGGCTGCGGATCACCTTGATGCCGCCCGGCGTCTGGGCGACGAGCCCGAGGTCGGCGCTGAAGCTCCAGCCGCTGCGCGCCGACAGGCCGGTGTAGCCCAACCCGAGGTACGGCAGGGTCGCGTTGTCGCCGGTCGTGTCGCTGGTGTAGGGCATCGCGGCCTGGCCGAACAGGCGGCTGCCGATGCTGAAAGCGCTGCCGGCCGCGATGCCCGGCTGCCCGGTGGCCAGCGTCGAGCGCGGGCCCAAGATCAAGCCGCTGGTGGCGCGAAAACCCCCGGCGCTGCCCGGGCCGACCAGCGAGCGCCCGAAGTAGTAGTCGCCCATCAGGCTGGCGCTGCTGACCTTGACCGGCGTGGCGGTGCCCAACGAGAGTCGCCCCTGCCAGCGCGCCCAGGGGAGCTGATCGGGGTTCAGCGACGGGCTGTCGCCATCCAGCGCCATGGCGGGCGTCGCGATCAGGCCGATCACGGCGGCGAGATTCCACACGGTCTTGCGCATCGCAGGCTCCTTCCAGGACTGAGGTTCAGAGCAGGCACCAGCCGCAATCGGCCAGCGCCATGAATTTCATTCTGCGCCGTTCGTTAAGTTTCGTGTGCGGTCTTCGGTGTAACCGGTGCTCCGTGGGGAGCAAGTCGTGGTGTGTTTCACACGCGGGCCCTTGCTACCGGTGCGCGCCAGTGCAGCGCGGCTGTCCGCCGAGGTCGAGTCGGGTCGAGATGGCCTCGAAGTCGTGTGATAGCAACATCGCCTGCACGGCATCGGCCTGGTCGTAGCCATGTTCGAGCAGCAGCCAGGCGCCCGGCGCCATCTGCGATGAAGCCCCCATGATGATCTCGCGCAGCGCGGCTAGACCGTCGCCACCGGGCGTCAGCGCGAGCGCGGGTTCGTGGCGCAGCGCCGGCAGGTGCGGGTCGCCGCCGTCGATGTAGGGCGGGTTGCTGAGGACCAGGTCGAAACGCAGGTCGGGCAGGGCGGTCCACCAGGCGCTTTGGGCGAAGGCCACATCGAGCGCCAGGCGCTGCGCGTTGCGCCGGGCCACCTGGATGGCGGCCGGGCTGATGTCGGTGGCGAGCACGGCCGCCGCCGGGCAGCCGTGCTTCACGGCCAGGGCGATCGCGCCACTGCCGGTGCCCAGGTCGACGACGCGCGGCGCCGCCATGCCGGCCAGCAGTTCGAGCGCCCAATCGACCAGGACTTCGGTGTCCGGCCGCGGCACCAGCACGTTGGCGTCGACGCGCAGCAGCAGGCCGTGGAACTCCTTCTCGCCGAGCACGTAGGCGAGGGGCTCGCCGGCCGCGCGGCGCGCGAAGTCGGCGTGCAACGCGGCGCATTGCGGCGAATCCACGGCAGCGTCGTCGTGCGCGATCACCCAGCTGCGCGATTGCCCGAGCCGGTGCGCGAGGATCAGCTGTGCGTCGAGTCGATCCACGCCCAGCGCGCGCGCGTGGGTCAGGGCCTGCGCCACAGTCGTGAGCATCACAGCTCGCCGCTCTCGAGCGCCGCCAGTTGCTCGGCCGCCTGCGCCGCCTGCAGCGCCGCGGTCACATCGTCGAGATCGCCGTCCAGGATGGCGGCCAGCTTGTACAACGTCAGGTTGATGCGGTGGTCCGTGAGCCGGCCCTGCGGGAAGTTGTAGGTGCGGATGCGGTCGCTGCGGTCGCCGCTGCC
>JBDUAG010000090.1:0-10190 GCA_040004785.1 Burkholderiales bacterium
TCGGGCTCGGGCTCGGGCTCGGGCTCGGGCTCGGGCTCGGGCTCGGGCTCGGGCGCGCGCACGAGCAGCACCGGCACCGTCGCCATCCGCAGGATCTGCTCCGCGTCGCTGCCGAGCAGCATCCGCCCGACGCCGCGGCGCCCGTGCGTGCCGAGCACGATCAGCTCGGCGTTCCAGTCCCTGGCCTCGTCGACGACGAAATCGGAGACGCGGCCGGAGAAGCCGTCGCGCAGCACCGTGTCGGCCACGACGCCCGCCGCTTCGGCTCGCGCGCGCGCGGCGGCCAGCGTTCGCTGCCCGCCCGCGCGCAGTTGCGGAAGCATGTCGCCCGAGTAGCCCGCGAAGGTGTCGCCGCCCATCGCCATGACCATGACATCGACGACGTGGATCAGGCGCAGGCGCGCGCCCGTGAGCTTGGCCAGGGCGATGGCCTCGGCGAGGCCGCGGTTCGAGGTCGGGCTGCCGTCGACGGGCACGAGGATGCGCTCATACATGGACTCTCTCCTTGGCCGCGCTGGCGCAGCGTCATGGGCAGAGTCTGCCGTCGCCACCTGTTCCGGCCTTGATGCCCGTCAAACCCCGAACATCTACGCCCTCTAGAGTGAAACGGCCGCGATGGCAAACGAAAGCGCACTCGATGACGAATGACGGGCGAGTCGCCAAAGACATGCCGGATGCGACGCATCCGTTCTGGACGCGAGCGCTTTCCGATCTGCTGGTCGAACTGCGCTGCGGCACGGACGGCTTGCGATCGGACGAGGTGCCCCGGCGATACGCGCAGCACGGCCCCAACAGCGACGCGCAGGTGCAGCCCGCCGGCCCGCTGCGCGCGTTGCTGCGCCGGCTGCTCGAACCGCTCTCGCTGATCCTGCTCGTCGCCGGCACCGTCGCGGTGCTCACCGGCGATGCGATCGGCGGCACGATCATCGTCGCGATCCTGGCCATCTCGATCGGGCTCGACACGGTGCAGGAAGGCCATGCCGTCCGGGCCGCCGAGCTGCTGCGCCGCTCGGTCGCCCTGAAGGCCGAGGTCAAGCGCGACGGCAGCTTCGTGCAGGTCGACGTGGACCGCGTCGTGCCCGGCGACGTGCTGCGTATCCGCGCCGGTGACATCATCCCCGCCGACGCCCTGGTGCTCGAGAGCACCGCGTTCACGGCCGCCGAGGCGGCGCTGACGGGCGAGCCCTATCCGGTCGAGAAGCGGCCGGGCGTCGTCACCGGGACGAGTGCCGGCGAGGCCTCCAACGCGGTGTTCCGCGGCTCGGTCGCGCAGACCGGCGAGGCGATCGCGCTGGCCGTGGGCACCGGCCGCGCGACGGTCTTCGGCGCCGCGGCCTCCGCGCTCGCCGAGGCGCAGACCCCGTCGCCGTTCCAGCGCGACCTGCGCGAGTTCGGCCTGGCCACGGCGCGGCTCACGCTGGCGCTGGTGGTGATCGTGCTGACGATCCGCGTCATGATCGGCCGGCCGGTGCTCGACTCGCTGATGTTCGCCGTCGCGCTCGCGGTCGGGCTCACGCCCGAGTTGCTGCCAATGATCACCACGGTGACGCTGTCGCGCGGCGCGCTGCGGTTGGCCGGGCGCAAGGTCATCGTGAAGCGCCTCGCCTCGATCCACGACCTCGGCGCAATGACGGTGCTGTGCACCGACAAGACCGGCACGCTGACCTCGGCCGAGATCACGCTGGCGCGCAGCCTCGATGCGGCCGGCGCGGACGACCCGCGCGCCGCACGGCTCGGCGCGATCGCGGCCGATCTGGGCGGTGATCGCGGTGCGCTCGACGCCGCCCTCGTGCATGGTTCGGCGAATGGAGCGCAGGGCTGGACGCTCGCCGGCCGACGCGCGTTCGACTTCACCCGCCGCGTCGGCTCGGTGCTGGCGAGCGGGCCCGAGGGCGCGCTGCTGATCGTCAAGGGCGCACCCGAAGCGGTGCTCGCGCTGTGCACATCGCAGCGCAGCGGCGCCGAGGTGCGCGCGATGGATGCCGCCGACCACACCGCCGCGACGGCCCGTATCCACGCGCTTGCGGCCGACGGCCTGCGTGCCATCGTGGTCGCCTCGAAGCCGTGGCAGGGGCCGCTGCGCAGCGTCGAGGTCAGCGACGAAGCCGCGCTCGTCTTCGAAGGCGTCTGCGCGTTCGCCGACCCGCCCAAGCCGACCGCCGCGGCAGCGATCGCGCGGCTCGCGAAGTCGGGCATCCGGCTCAAGATCCTCTCCGGCGACGACCCGGTCGTGGTCAAGCGGGTCGCCGCGCTGGTCGGGTTGAAGGCCGAGACCGTGCTGTCGGGCGCCGACATCGCGCTGCTGAGTGACGACGCGCTGGCGGTGCAGGCGCGCAGCATCGACGCCTACGGGCGTCTGGCGCCGGACCAGAAGTCACGCATCATCAAGGCGCTGCAATCGAAGGGCGCGATCGTCGGCTTCCTCGGTGACGGCATCAACGATGCGCCGGCCCTGAAGGTCGCCGACATCGGCCTGTCGGTCGATGGTGCCACCGGCGTCGCGCAGGCCGCGGCCGACATCATCCTGCTCGACTCCGACCTCGAGGTCGTGGCCGGCGGCGTCGAGGAAGGCCGGCGCACCTTCGCCAACATCATGAAGTACGTGCGCATGGGCGCGAGCTCGAACTTCGGCAACATGCTGTCGATGGCGGCGGCGTCGATCGTGTTGCCGTTCCTGCCGATGCTGCCGATCCAGATCCTGCTGAACAACCTGCTGTACGACCTGTCCGAGGTCGGCATCCCGTTCGACAGCGTTCGGCCCGAAGCCACCGCGCGCCCGCAGGTCTGGGACATGAAGGCGCTGATCCGCTTCGCCGCGGTGATGGGCCCGGTGTCCTCGCTGTTCGACTTCATCACCTTCGGGACGCTGCTGTATGTCTTCAACACCACGGCGGTCGAATTCCAGACCGCGTGGTTCGTCGAGTCGATGGCGACGCAGATCCTCGTGATCTTCCTGATCCGCACCAACGGGCGACCCTGGAAGGACGCGCCGCACCCGGTGCTCGCAACCTCGACGCTGGTGGCCTTGCTGGTCGCGGTCGCGCTGCCCTTCACGCCCGGCGGCGCCTGGTTCGGCTTCACGCCACCCTCGCTGCCGATGCTCGCGGCGATCGCCGGCATCGTGGTCGCCTACCTCGTGGTCGTCGAATGGCTCAAGCCTCGGGTCGTCTCCTACCGGCGCCCGCGTCATCGCCGCGCTTGACGCGCATCAAGCCCGCAGCAGGCGCTTGCCCGATATTCGATCCAGCACGAACCAAGGAACCGCGATGCCCCCAGGCCCGTACTCACTGCTCGACGCCTGGTGGCGCGCCGCCAACTACCTGTCGGTCGGCCAGATCTACCTGATGGACAACCCACTGCTGCGCGAGCCGTTGGTGCTGTCGCACATCAAGCCGCGCCTGCTCGGGCACTGGGGCACGACGCCGGGCCTGAACTTCATCTATGCCCACATGAACCGCGCGATCAACGCGCGCGCGCTGAGCGCGATCTTCATCGCCGGGCCGGGCCACGGCGGGCCCGGCGTGGTCGCCAACACCTACCTCGAAGGCACCTACAGCGAGGTCTACCCGGCGATCTCGCGCGACCTCGACGGGCTCAAGCGGCTGTTCACCCAGTTCTCGTTTCCGGGCGGCATTCCGAGCCACGTCGCGCCCGAGACGCCGGGCTCGATCCACGAAGGCGGCGAGCTCGGCTACTCGCTGCTGCATGCCTACGGCGCGGTGTTCGACAACCCCGACCTGCTGGCCTGCTGCGTGGTCGGTGACGGCGAGGCCGAGACCGGTGCGCTGGCCGCGAGCTGGCACTCGAACAAGTTCCTGAACCCGGCGCGCGACGGCGCGGTGCTGCCGATCCTGCATCTGAACGGCTACAAGATCGCCGGGCCCACGGTGCTGGCACGCATCGGCGACGACGAGCTGACGCAACTGCTGCGCGGCTACGGCCACGAGCCGCACTTCGTCGTCGGTGACGACCCGGCGACGATGCACGCACTGATGGCCGAAACGCTCGACAAGGTGCTCGACAAGATCCGCTCGATCCAGGCCAGCGCCCGCGCCGGCGGCTTCAAGCACCGGCCGCGCTGGCCGATGATCGTGCTGCGTTCGCCCAAGGGCTGGACCGGGCCGCGCGTCGTCGACGGCGTGCAGATCGAGGGCACGTTTCGCGCGCACCAGGTGCCCCTGACGGACTTCGCCGCCAAGCCCGGCCACGTCGCAGTGCTCGGCACCTGGATGCGCAGCTACCGGCCCGAGGAGCTGTTCGACGAGCGTGGCGCATTGCGCCCCGAGATCGCCGCATTCGCGCCGGTGGGGCCGCACCGCATGAGCGCCAACCCGCACGCCAACGGCGGCCTGCTGCTGCAGGACCTGGTGCTGCCGGACTTCGCCGACTGCGCGGTGGCCGTGCTGAAACCGGGCGCGACGACGGCGCAATCGACACGCGTGGCCGGCGGCTTTCTGCGCGACGTGATGCGCCTGAACGCAGGCGCCGTGAACTTTCGGGTGATGGGCCCGGACGAGACCACCTCGAACCGCCTGGGCGACCTGTTCGAGGTCACCGACCGGATGTCGGCGGCCGAGATCCTGCCGGGCGACGAGCACATCGCCGCGGACGGCCGGGTGATGGAGGTGCTCAGCGAACACCTGTGCCAGGGCTGGCTCGAAGGCTACCTGCTGACTGGCCGGCACGGCCTGTTCTCGTGCTACGAGGCCTTCATCCACATCATCGACTCGATGTTCAACCAGCACGCGAAGTGGCTGAAGGTCGCGCGCGGCATCCCGTGGCGACGGCCGATCGCCTCGCTGAACTACCTGCTGACGAGCCACGTCTGGCAGCAGGACCACAACGGCTTCAGCCATCAGGACCCGGGCTTCATCGACCACGTCGTCAACAAGCACGCCGAGGTCGTGCGCGTCTACCTCCCGCCGGACGCGAACACGTTGCTGTCGGTGGTCGACCACTGTCTGCGCAGCCGCGACTACGTCAACGTCATCGTCGCCGGCAAGGCCCCCGCCCCGCAGTGGCTCGACCACGACGCCGCGGTGCGCCACTGCAGCATCGGCATCGGCATCTGGGAATGGGCCTGCAGCGACGACGGCGTCGAGCCGGACGTGGTGATGGCCTGCGCCGGCGATGTGCCGACGCTGGAGACGCTCGCCGCGGTCGACCTGCTGCGCACGCAATTGCCGGCGCTCAAGGTGCGCGTCGTCAACGTCGTCGACCTGATGGCGCTGCAGTCGCCGTCGGTCCACCCGCACGCGCTGTCGGACGCGGCCTTCGATTCGATCTTCACCACCGACAAGCCGGTGATCTTCGCGTTCCACGGCTATCCGTGGCTGATCCATCGGCTGATCTACCGACGCACCAACCACGACAACTTCCACGTCCACGGCTACCAGGAGGAAGGCACGACGACGACGCCGTTCGACATGACGGTGCTGAACCGGCTCGACCGGTTTCACCTCGCCGCCGACGCGATCGACCGCGTGCCGCGCCTGCTGGACCGCGCCGGCCACGTGCAGCAGCACCTGCGCAACCGGCTGCTCGACCACCGCGCGTACATCGAACGCCACGGCATCGACATGCCCGAGATCGCCGACTGGCGCTGGCCGGCCTGATCCGCACGCCGATCCCCACCATGAACGCACGCACCCCCCGAACGCCGAGCCTGGGCGCCCCGCCGAACATCGCCTGTTCCAACTGCGGTCTGCGCGGGCTGTGCCTGCCGCTGATGCTGACCGACGCCGAGCTGCAGCGCATCGACGCGCTGGTCGACGCACGCCGGGTCGTGAAGCGCGGGCAGACCTTGTTCCGCAGCGGTGATCCGTTCGACGCGGTGTTCGCGATCCGCTCCGGCTTCTTCAAGACACGTCAGTCGTCGCAGGATGGGGCGGAGCAGGTCACCGGCTTCCAGATGGCCGGCGAGGTGCTCGGCCTGGACGGCATCAGCGACGACGCGCACCAGTGCGATGCCGTGGCCCTCGAGGATTCGCAGGTCTGCGTCATCCGCTACGCGCAGCTCGAAGGCCTGTCGCGGGAGTTCCCCGACCTGCAGCGCCAGTTCCACAAAGTACTGAGCCGCGAGATTGTCAACGACCACCGCTTGATGCAGCTGATCGGGACCGGGCGCGCTGAAGCGCGCGTCGCCGCGTTCCTGCTCGACCTGACGCAGCGTCTGCGCTCACGCGGGTTCTCGGCGTCCTCGCTCCTGCTGCGCATGACCCGCGAAGAGATCGGCACCTACCTCGGTCTCACGCTCGAAACGGTGAGCCGCTGCTTCTCGAAGCTGCAGGACGACGGCGTGCTCGCGGTGCGGCGCCGCCAGATCACAGTGCTCGACCCGACGGCGCTGGAGCGGCTGGTGCTGCTGCCCATGCACAACGCTGATGCCGCGGGCGCCACAGCGGCCTAACGCTCGACGAACGCCCGCTCTATCACGTAGTCGCCCGGCTGCCCGAGGCCCGGCGAGATGCGGAAGCCGAGCGCGTCGAGCGCAGCGCGCGTGTCGCGCAACATCGCGGGGCTGCCGCACAGCATCGCCCGGTCGAGTTTCGGGTCGAGCGGCGCGAGGCGCAGCTTGCGGGTCAGCTCACCGCTCTCGATCAGCGCCGGCAGGCGACCCCGATTGCGGAACGCCTCGCGCGTGACCGTGGGCAGGTAAATCAGCTGGCGCGTCACGGCCTCACCGAGGAACTCGTCGGCCGGCAGGTCGTGCTCGATCAGGTTCGCATACGCGAGCTCGCTCGCCTCGCGCACGCCGTGCACGAGCACGACCTTGCCGAAGCGCTCGTAAGTTTCCGGGTCGCGCACGATGCTCATGAACGGCGCGAGACCGGTGCCGGTGGCGAACAGGTAGAGGTGCCGGCCGGGCCGCAGGTCCGACATCACGAGCGTGCCGGTGGGCTTGGTGCCGACGAGGACCGGTTCGCCGACGCGAAGGTGCTGCAGCCGCGAGGTGAGCGCGCCGTCGGGAACCTTGATGCTGAAGAACTCGAGGTGCTCGGCATAGTGCGGGCTGGCGATGCTGTAGGCGCGCATCAGCGGGCGGCCGTCGACCTCGAGGCCGATCATCACGAACTCGCCGCTGCGAAAACGCAGGCTCGCGCCGCGCGTGGTCGTGAAACTGAAGAGCGTGTCGTTCCAATGATGGACGGACAGGACGTGCTGGATCTCGAACGCGGCCATGAGGGTGTGCAAGGGTTGCGGGGTTGCCCTGCGGGCCGCGCGAGTGTGCGGTGGCCGCGGCGCGGCGTCCTTGATGCACGACAAATGACCGGCGCGCTCAGCGCCGTGGCACCACGCTCACGTAGCAGAACGCCCCGTCGCGGGCGATCAGCAGCGCAACCCCGCGATCGGCCGGCGTGGCGGCAAGCGCGGCGTCGAACGCGACGATGTCGTCGACGGGCCGGTCGCCGACCGCAACGACGACATCGTCAATCTGAACTCCGGCGCGGGCCAATGCGCCGTGCACCTCGCGCACCGTCAGCCCACCATCGAGCCGGAGCGCCTGGCGCCGCGGCGCAGGGGTTGCGGCCAGCACCAGCCCGAGCCGCTCATCGGCCCCGGGCAGCGGGGCCTGGTCGTGCATCGACGAGTCGATCGGCGCATACGACGGCACCAGCGTGACCCGCTGCGCCTCGCCGTGCCGCCAGACGTTGAGCGTCAGCGACACACCCGGCGACGCCGCGGCGACGTCCTGTTGCAACTCGTTGAAGCCGACCTCGGGTCGCGCACCCGAGCCCGGGATCACGTCGCCCGCGTGCAGTGCCGCCCGCTCCGCGGCGCCGCCGCCGCGGGAGACCCGCGTCACGAGCGCGCCGCCCGTCGAACTGCGCCCGAACGCGCGCGCCAGCGCCGGCGTCAGCTCCTGAACCTTCGCGCCGATGTGGCCGCGCGCGATGCTGCCGGACGCACGCAACTCGGCGGCGACCTTCGTTGCCAGGTTGATCGGCACTGCCACGGACACGCCCATGTGGCCGCCGTTGGTCGAGAAGATCATCGTAGCGTCGATCTTCACGAGCGCCACGTCGGTCAGCACGTCGCTTCCCACCACGCGCGCTCAATCAGGCCGCGCGCTGAACGGCTTGCGCCCGATCAAGCAGGTGGCGGATCGCGGGCGCCAAACTGCATCCGGCTCACAACTCAGGAGTGGTCATGTACGAACGCATCCTCGTCCCTTACGACGGTAGTGCGACCGCCGCGCGCGGTCTGGCCGAGGCCGTCAAGCTCGCCCGAATCACCGGCGCACGGCTGCGCCTGATCCACGTCGTGGACGAACTCTCGTTCGCGTTCGCCGCCAGCGAGGGCCTGACCTTCAGCGGCGACATGCTGGGCCTGCTCCGCGAGGGCGGTGCTGCGATCCTGGCCGAGGGCGCGACCCGTGCGCGTGCCACCGGGCTGACCGTCGAGACCGTGCTGAAGGACAGCTTCGCCGGCCGGGTCTGCGATCTGGTGATCGACGAGGCGGCGAGTTGGCCCGCCGACCTGATCGTGCTCGGCACGCACGGCCGGCGCGGCGTCGGGCGGCTGTTCATGGGCAGCGACGCCGAGAGCATCGTACGCAGCGCGCCGATCCCGGTGTTGCTGATTCGTGCCAGCCAAAGCTGATACGCTTGTGGGTGACCTCCGCGATCCACATTGCCATCGTCGACGACGAGCCTGACATCACCACGCTGCTGGCCAATTACCTGCAGGGCCACGGCTACCGCGTGACGCCGCTTCACAGCGGCCGGGCGTTGATGGCGACGATGGCCGCAGACCCGCCCGCACTCGTCCTGCTCGACCTCGGCCTGCCCGGCGAGGACGGCTTCTCGATCGCACGCCAGCTGCGTGAGCACTGGCGCTGCGGCCTCGTCATCGTGACCGGCCGCGGCGATGCCGTCGACAAGGTCGTGGGCCTCGAAGTGGGCGCAGACGACTACGTCACCAAACCCTTCGACCTGCGCGAACTGCTGGCCCGGATCAAGGCAGTGCTTCGACGCATTGCGCCGGCCGAGACTCCCGCCGCAGCGGTCGAAACGCATCGCGACCGGTTCCAGTTCGCGGCGTGGAGTCTGGACACGGCCGCACGTCGGCTCGCCGACCTGCAAGGGCACGAGACAACGTTGACCGGCGGCGAATTCGACCTGCTGTGCGCCTTCGTGCGGCACCCGGGCCGGGTGCTGTCCCGCGACTTCCTGCTCGAGCAGACGCGCGGTCGCGACGGCGCGCCGTTCGATCGCACGATCGACGTCCAGGTCGGGCGGTTGCGCAGGAAGCTCGAAACCGATCCGGACGATCCGCAGATCATCAAGTCGGTGCGCGGCGCCGGCTACATTCTCGTGGCACCGGTGACGGCGGGCTGATCCGATGTCCATCGCGCCGGCCAGTCTCGACGACCACAGCGTCTACCGCTTGCTGTTCGCGGCTTACCCGGATTCATTGCTGGTCTGCGACGCGCACGGCACCGTGGTGCTGGCGAACCCCTCCGCCGCGGCCCTGCTCGGCTATCCGGAGGACGAGCTGGTGGGCCTGAACGTCGACGTGCTGGTGCCCGATGCGATCCGCCATCGGCATGCGGCCTACCGCGAAGGCTACGCCAGAAGCCCCAAGCCGCGGCCGATGGGCATGCAGATGGATCTCGTTGCGCGGCGCAAGGACGGCTCGGAGGTGATGGTCGAGATCGCGCTGAGTCCGTTGCAAGAGCACGGCATGCCGCTCGTGGTGGCGGCGATCCGCGACATCGGTGCCTACCCGCGCGTCAAACAGGCGCTGCAGCGGGCGCGTTACGGCGAACACCTCGCGCAGCTCGGCCGCCTGGCCGTCGACGCGCGCGACCCGCAGGTCGTGCTCGACCATGTGCCGACCATCGCCGCGCAGGCACTGCAGGTCGAGGTCGCGATGGTGTGGCTGGTCGAGGGCGACGGGCGCACGTGCCGGCTGGTCGGCGGCGTCGGCCTGGTTGCCGGCGAGCCGCTCGGCACACGGACCTCGAACACGCCCGACACGTCACCCGGCTTCGTGCTGCAGCAGGGCGTGCCAGTCACGGTGGCCGACTACCGCCACGAGCAGCGCTTCATCGTGTCGCCAGCCTGTCTCGCCGCCGGCATGGTCAGTGCGCTCGCCGTGCCGCTCTCGGACCGCGGCCGTCACATCGGCGTGCTTGCCGTGCGCTCGCGCGAGCCGATGCGCTTCGGCGACGACGAGGTGCGCTT
>JBDUAG010000592.1:0-3023 GCA_040004785.1 Burkholderiales bacterium
GTCAGCAGGGCCGAAAAGCGCAGCAGCGTCTTTCTGTTCATTGATTCCTCGCTCATCGTAGGGTGGAGCGCGCCGACATTCAAACCGCTGCCGCCGTCCGCGGCAAGATGCCGAACTCGTTGCTTGCTCGTACTCATCGGGCAACGCCCGATCAACGCGAGCTGCCGGCCCAATAGCCAAAGAAGTTTAACGCGGATGGTTTCCCACAAGGCTCCCTATGCGCCCCCCCGGAATGCGGGAGACAGACCGGGGATCTCGACACCTGTGCCCACCTACGCCCGGCATGCGCCCGGCATGCGCCCGGCATGCGCCGCAACGACCATAGGCTTGGGCAGAAGCCATTCGCGCGCAAACCGTGAACGATTCCCCGCGTTGAATTTCAACAGGATTGATCAACCGTCGCTTTTGCGCGTCAAGCGTGGCGGCTCGATGGTCTGCTCAGCACTTGATCCCCACATGCAGCGCCACCACGCCTGCGCTGAGGTTGTGCACGTCGACGTGGCCGAAGCCGGCCGTCTTCATCATCGCCTTCAATTCGGCCTGGCCGGGATGCATGCGGATCGATTCCGCCAGGTAGCGGTAACTGTCGGCGTCACCGGCGACCAATGCACCGATGCGCGGCAGCATCTTGAACGAATACCAGTCATAGACCTTGCTGAGCGGCTGCGCCACCTTCGAGAACTCCAGCACGAGCAAGCGGCCGCCGGGCTTGAGCACCCGGTTCATTTCGGCCAGCGCCTTGTCCTTGTGGGTCATGTTGCGCAGTCCGAAGGCAACGCTGACGAGGTCGAAGGTCGCCGACGCGAACGGCAGAGATTCACCGTCGCAGATCATCGTCGGCAGCACCAGCCCTTCGTCGAGCAGGCGGTTGCGGCCCTGGCGCAGCATGGCCTCGTTGATGTCGGTGTGCACGACGGTGCCCTGGGGCCCGACCTGCTTCGCGAACGCGCGCGCCAAGTCGCCGGTGCCGCCGGCGATGTCGAGCACGCTGTGGCCCTCGCGCAGGTTCGCGACCGCGACCGTATAGGCTTTCCAGGCGCGGTGCAGCCCCATCGACATCAGGTCGTTCATCACGTCGTACTTCGACGCGACCGAGTCGAACACGCCGCGCACCCGAACCGCCTTCTGCGCTTCGTCGACCGTCTGGTAACCGAAATGGGTGTCGCTCATGCGTGACTCGTCATTTGATCAATGTTTGTGCCCGCACGCCGGGGCGGCTGCGCTGCTCATCGCGGCATCTCGGCCCACGCCGGCCGCTGCCAGCCGAGCCTCGTACTTCTCCCACAGCTCACTTTGCTGCGAGCCCAGGAAGTAGAGGTAGTCCCACGAGAACAAGCCGGTGTCGTGGCCGTCCGAGAAGGTCGGCTGCACCGCGTAGTTGCCGACGGGTTCGAGTGCCGTCAGTCCGACCTCGCGCTTGCCCGTCTGCAGCACCTCCTGCCCAGGCCCGTGGCCCTGTACTTCGGCCGACGGCGAATACACGCGCATCAGCTCGAACGGGATGCGGAACTCGCGACCGTCGTCGAACCCCACCTCCAGCACCCGGGTCTGCTGGTGCACGGTGATCGAGATCGGTCGCGGGGAGTTGTTCGTCAGGCCAGCCATGTCGTCTGCTCGTGGGGAGTGGAGTGTGCGCTACACGAGCACGCGCTCGATGCCACCTTCGTTCGCGCGCGCCACATACTCGGGCATCCAATCCGGCCCGAGGATCCGGTTCGCCATCTCGACGACGATGTAGTCGGCCTCCAGCAGGCCGTTGGTCAAATCGCCGGTGTAGCGCGAGAGGCCTTGCAGGCAGCTCGGGCACGAAGTCAGGATCTTCATCGGGCCCTTCGCGGCGACCGCACCGGTTGCGCGCAGCGCGGCTTCGTCCTTGCGCAACTCTTCTTCCTTGCGGAAGCGCACCTGGGTCGAGATGTCGGGCCGCGTCACGCCCAGCGTGCCGCTCTCGCCGCAGCAGCGCTTGCTTTCGAGGACGTTCGGGCCGATCAGTGCCTTCACCGTCTTCATCGGCTCCTGCAGCTTCATCGGCGTGTGGCAGGGGTCGTGATAGAGGTAGCCGCCGCCCGAGGCGTCACCGAGCGTGATGCCCTTCTCCAGCAGGTACTCGTGGATGTCGATGATCCGGCAGCCCGGGAAGATCTTGTCGAACTGATAGCCCTGCAACTGGTCATAGCAGGTGCCGCAGCTCACGACCACGGTCTTGATGTCGAGGTAGTTCAGCGTGTTCGCGACGCGGTGGAACAGCACCCGGTTGTCGGTGATGATCTTCTCGGCCTTGTCGAACTGGCCCGAGCCGCGTTGCGGATAGCCGCAGCACAGGTACCCGGGCGGCAGCACCGTCTGCACGCCGGCGTGCCACAGCATCGCCTGCGTCGCCAGACCGACCTGCGAGAACAGCCGCTCCGAGCCACAGCCGGGGAAGTAGAAGACAGCCTCGGTCTCGCTCGTCGTCGCCTGCGGGTTGCGGATGATCGGGACGTAATCCTTGTCCTCGATGTCCAGCAGCGCGCGCGCGGTCTTCTTCGGCAGACCACCCGGCATCTTCTTGTTAATGAAGTGGATGACCTGTTCCTTGATCGGCGCAGCGCCGACGGTCGAGCGCGGCGCCGCGGTCTGCGCGTTCGCCAGCCCGCGCAGCAGGTTGTTCGCGATGCGCTGCACCTTGAAGCCGACATCGACCATGCCGACACGCAGCATCTTGATCGTCTCGGGGTTGGTCGCGTTCAGGAACATCATCGCCATCTTGTTGCCCGGGCGGAAGCTCTTCTTGCCCATCTTGGTCAACAGGTTGCGCATGTTCATCGACACGTCGCCGAAGTCGATGTTCACCGGGCACGGGCTCAGGCACTTGTGGCAGACGGTGCAGTGGTCGGCCACGTCCTCGAACTCTTCCCAGTGCTTGATACTGACGCCTCGGCGCGTCTGCTCCTCGTAGAGAAACGCCTCGACCAGCAACGAGGTAGCCAGGATCTTGTTGCGCGGGCTGTAAAGCAGGTTCGCGCGCGGCACGTGCGTGGCGC
>JBDUAG010000593.1:0-3022 GCA_040004785.1 Burkholderiales bacterium
GACGCACGGGCCACTCCTCTTGCGATGCGGCGTCCATGCGATCTTTCGCGCGCAGCAGGCGGCGCAGCAGTTCGGAATCCTGGAGGGCGAGGTCGTTGCTCACGGTCTTCCGCAGGAATGGGTTCGCGCTACATGATGGCCGACTACCTGTCCGCCATGCGGCATTGAAAACTGCCAACCGAAGGACTCCTGCGGGTCGACGGCATCGATTCGCGGCTGCAGCAAGTCGCCAATCGCCTCGCCGAGACGAGCGCGAGCTGTCGGCCGAAACCGGCACATCCGCGAGGGCTCGTGCCTCAAGTGCGCCGGCGCAGGCGCCGCGCGCGACCTGTCACCGATCGTGGTCACGCCGCCAAGTCAGGTCTTGCGGTAGCGGCCACTTGTGGAGCTCTGATCGAGCGACGGCTGTCGGGTCGAGGTCTGAGTGCAGCTCGTACACAACCTCTGCCAATTCGACGATCTGGTCCTGGTCGGCGTCGATACCGAAGCTGCTCAACGTGGTTGCAAACTGATCGATCCAGCGGGGTCTTCTCTTGAACATTCCGCCATGGTGCCATCGCGCGCCGAGGCCGCGTAAGCGCAGGTTACGCCGAGGCGCCGCGGCGCCCGGCGAAGCCTGGGCGGCGCACGAAGCCAGGCGGTCAGGCGCCGGCCGCGCGCCCGAGCAGCTCGCGCAGGATCGCACGCACGTCGGTCGTGCCCTCGGCCGTCGGGATCCACGACAGCGCCGGCACCTCGGCGTTCTGCGCCAGGCCCATCGGCGCGGCCTCGATGCTCATGTCGCCTGCGGCCGCTTCCCGAAACACGGCGATTGCGCGCGGCATGTGAAACCCGTGGGTGACGAGCACGATGTGCTTGATGCCTGCCTTGCGCAGCAACGCGACGCTGCGGCCGGCGTTCTCGCGCGTGTCGCGCGAGCTTTCCTCGATCCACTTCAGCGGCCGGCTGAACTCGCTCACCGCGATCTGCGACGCGATCCGGGCTTCGGGCGTGCCGTCCGACTGACCCCAGCCGACGCCGCCGCTGAAGCCCACCGGCAATCCGGTTTCGCGCCCCAGCCAGAGACCGTAGCGCAGCCGTTCGAGCGAGCGGTACTGCAGGTTGCTGACGCCGTACTCGGGCGCGTAGGGTTCGATCCCGCCGCCCAGCACCATGATCGCAATCGGCGCCTTGGCCTGAGACTTCAGCTCCTTGATGCGATCGGCGCTCAACGCCGCCGGCGGATGCAGCACGAATTTCGACAGGGCACGCGCCGTGCCGATGCAGGCGCTCAGCCACAGCAGCGCGGCGCTGGTCAGGATGATGAGCCAGCCCAGGCCGCGCCGAGGCAGGATCAGCCGTGCTCCAATGAGCATCATCAACAGCAACGGCACCGGCGGCAGCAGCAGGGCCGTCAGCACCGGCTTCCAGGATTCGATGCCGAAGAAGATCAGAAGGCTGTTCAAGTCGGGCGTATGTCAGCAGCCGCAAAGGGCGATGCGCGGGATTGTGAGGCACGCGCCGGCGAGCACTGGCAACATGGCGTGCACTAGTTCACAGGAGATCGGCATGACCGAGAAGGCAGATCAGCTGCGTGCGCGTTTGCTCCGCAATTTCAACGCCGTCGAGACCACGCGCGAGCTGCGAGCGCCGCTCTACGACAGCGTGTGCGCGAGGCTGGCCACCGGCACCGAAGCCGGCAAGCTCGGCGTCAGCATCGACACCGTCGCGCCTGGCATGCGCGCCTGCCCGTACCATTTTCACTATGCGCAGGAAGAGGTGTTCATCGTGCTCGAAGGCGAGGGCACGCTGCGGGTCGCGGGCGAGATGCTGCCGATCGGCACTGGCGACGTGATGTTCATCCCGCCCGGCCCCGACTACCCGCACCAGATCATCAACACCTCGGCCGCGCCGCTGAAGTACCTGTCTGTCAGCACCCGCGAGAGCCCCGAGGTCGTCGAATACCCCGACTCCGCCAAGTACCTCGCGGTGGCCGCCGGCACGTTGAATGGTGAGCGCCAGTCCTTCGGCCGCATGCATCGCGAGCAGGATGACCTTGACTACTGGGATGGTGAGGCCTGATGTGACAGCATCGGGGTCGGCGTTGAACGCGGACAGAAGGCAGGGAACCGATGGTGGGATCGATGGGGCTGTGGCCGAAGCGGGCTGCTTGGGCGGTGGGGGCGCTGCTGGCGTCGTGCATCGTGGCGTGGCTCGGCGTGCCGGCATTGGTCAAGTGGCAAGGGCCGCCGCGACTCAGCGAGGCGCTGGGCCGCAGCGTGACGATCGGTGATGTCGGCTTCAAGCCCTGGAAACTGACGCTGACCCTGGACGACCTCGCGATCGCGGGCCGCACGCCGGCCGACGCGCCGCTGCTGAAGGTTCGGCGCGTGCTGGCCGACGCGTCGTTGTCTTCGTTGTTCAGACTCGCGCCCGTGATCGAGGCGCTCGAGATCGATGCGCCGCAGCTGCGCCTCGCGCGCACTGGCGAAGGCCACTACGACGTCGATGACCTGATCACGCGCTTCACGCCCCAGCCCGATGCCAAGCCGGGCGAGCCGGCGCGTTTCGCGCTCTACAACCTGCAGGTGCGCGATGCGCAGTTGAGCTTCGACGACAAGCCGGTGAATCGCGTCCACCGGGTCGAGGCCTTGCAGCTCGCGTTGCCGTTCCTGTCGAACCTGCCGGCCGAGGTCGAGGTCAAGGTCGAGCCGCGGCTCGCGTTCAAGCTCAACGGCACGCCGTTTGACACCGGCGCCCAGGCCACGCCGTTCGCCCAGACCAAGTCCGGGGTGCTCAAGCTCGCGATGGTCGATCTCGACCTCGGGCCCTATCTCGGCTACCTGCCGGCCTCGCTGCCGGTGCGCGTGACGCGCGGCAGCGTCTCGGCCGATCTGGGCGTGAGCTTCGCGGTGCCGCCGAACGGCGCGCCCAGCGTGACGCTGAAGGGCAGCGCGGGCGCGAAGAACCTGGCGCTGACCGACCAGGCCGGTGCGGCGTTGCTCGACTGGAAGCAACTGCAACTGGCGCTGCGCGACGTGCA
>JBDUAG010000091.1:0-10129 GCA_040004785.1 Burkholderiales bacterium
TCCAGTGAGCGATAGCGGTAGGATGGTCGCGCTGCGTCCCTGTGGAGATTCGAACGGTGCAGGACCGAATCAGCGAGGAGATCACCTTTCGCAAGCTCGAAGTGTTCCTGGCTTACATGAAGGCCGGCAACCTCACGCGCGCCGCCGAGGCGCTCGATGTCAGCACGGTCAGCGTGCATCGGGCGCTCCACTCTCTCCAGGAAGGCGTTCGGTGCCAGTTGTTCCGGCACGAGGGCCGCAACCTGACGCCGACAGACGCTGCGCAGGTGCTGGCCGACTTCGCGCGAGACGTGCTCAAGCTGATGACCGATGGCGTGCAGGCAACGCGTGAAGCCGGGGGTTATTCGTCCGACCTGATCCGCATCGGATCGCTCTACTCGCTGACGATTGCCACGGTGCCGCGCGTCATCATCGACCTGAAGTTGCGCAAGCCGCAGTTGCATGCCGAGCTCATCCTCGGCTCGAACGCCGACCTCCTCATGAAACTGAAGAAGGGCGAGATCGATGCGGTACTCGCGGCGATACCCGAATCCGACCCGGACTTCGAATCCATCGCACTCTTCGAGGACGACATCTTCTTCGCGGCGCCGGTAGGCTCGCCCTACGCCGAAATGGATGCCGTGGATCTGCGCCGCTGTGCCGACGAACGATTCGTGAGCCTGGGCGAAGGCTTCGTGACGTTCAGCGGTTTCGTCGAGGCTTTTCGAGTCGCACGCTTCACCCCCAACGTCGTGATGAAGGTCGGCGACATCTTTTCATTGATGAACCTCGTCAGCGGCGGTGTCGGCTTCACGCTGCTGCCAGGGCGCGTGCGTGACGTTTTCAAGGACAAGGTGCAGCTGATCCCCTTGCAACCGCAATACCTGATGCGCCAGACCATCGGGCTGACTTTCATGCGCACGCGTGAACGCGACCCCAACCTGCTTGCGCTTGCCTCGGCGTGCCGCATGGCCCACCGCAGCCCTCCCGGCTGATGTCGTTGCCGGTCTCTGCTCGCGGGTAAACCCTCGATCGTTGCATCGAGCGTAAGCGTCTGCAGGGGGCGTTCATTGATCGCTCCCGAGCGGCCCGGTACCTTCGCGCTTGGAAGTTTCAACTTCCGGCGCGCCGCGCACCAGACCACAAACAGGAGACTCGAGATGATCATCTACGGAACCGCGTTGCTCGCGGCATGCCACCTGCTGGGGATCTTCCTCGGTGACTTGCTGGGCCAGGCACTCGGCGTCAAGACCAATGTCGGCGGCGTCGGCATCGCGATGCTGCTGCTCATCGTCGCGCGCATCTACATGGCGAAGAAGAACATCCTGCCCAAGCTCACCGAACTCGGCGTCGAATACTGGGGCGCGATGTACATCCCGGTCGTTGTGGCGATGGCGGCGCAGCAGGACGTGGTCGCTGCGTTGCGCGGCGGGCCAGTCGCGCTGCTGTCGGCGCTGGGCGCGGCGGGGCTGTGCGCCTGCGTCATCGCGTTGATCAATCGCACCGAGCGCCCGGCCGTCGCGGCCGAGCCGGCGCCTGTGCTGCACAACGAATTGCTGACCGAAGCGGAGTGAACACCATGATTGAAATCCTTCAGAAGGCGGCCGCCCAGAACGGCCTCGTGACTGCGTTCGCGATCGTCGGCATCGTGATGTTCGTATCGATGCAGATCTCCAAGCGCCTGACGATGGGGCGCGTGCACGGCTCCGCGATCGCCATCGTCATCGGTCTCGCGCTCGCCTATTGGGGCGGCATCCAGACGGGCGGCCACAAGGGCCTGGCCGACTTGTCGCTGTTCGGCGGCATCGGCCTCATGGGCGGCGCGATGCTGCGCGACTTCGCGATCGTTGCGACCGCCTTCGAAGTGCAGGCGACCGAAGCACGCAAGGCCGGGATGATCGGTGTGGTTGCGCTCTTGCTGGGCACGCTCCTGCCCTTCATCGTCGGCGCGTCGGTGGCCTGGAGCATGGGCTACTCCGATGCAGTGAGCATGACGACGATCGGCGCCGGCGCGGTCACGTACATCGTCGGCCCCGTGACCGGTGCAGCGATCGGCGCGAGCTCTGACGTGATGGCGCTGAGCATCGCCACCGGCCTGGTCAAAGCGATCATCGTGATGGTCGGCACGCCGATCGCCGCCAAGTTCCTTGGCCTGAAGACACCTCGCTCGGCGATGGTCTTCGGCGGGTTGGCGGGCACCGTCAGCGGTGTCTCGGCAGGCCTGGCTGCCACCGACCGAAAGCTCGTGCCGTACGGCGCACTGGTCGCCACCTTCCACACTGGGCTGGGCTGCCTGCTCGGGCCATCGCTGCTGTTCTTCGCCACCAAGGCGATCGTCGGCTGAGGCGCCGAGCCCCGGCGCGGTCTGCTCAGGGCCGCTCAGACGTCGCGCTCACGTTCGCGCTGCATCAACACCGCCAAGGTGTCGAGTCTGCTGTCCGAGGCGGCAACGCAAAGTGCGTCGGGGAAAGCCGCTGTTGCGAGCTTTGTCAGCACACTGCCCGGTGGCATCTCGATGCTCAGGCCCATGCCTCGTTCGCGCGCGAGCGTCGTGGTGTCGTGCCACAGAACCGGTCGCGCCATGTTGTGGGCCAGATCGTCGGCGATACGCGCCGGGTCGCGCAACTCGCGACCGAGGCTGGCGCTGAACAGATGCAGCCGCGGGGCCTTCAGCGACACCGCAGCGACCTCCAACGCCAGCGCCGCGGCAGGCCCATCGAGCAGCGCGCAATGCGAAGGCACGTTGATCGCGATCGGCTTGATGCCGTGGGCCCCGCGCGCTTGCGCGAGCGCAGCCACGCGAGCCATGGCGTGAGCAGCGCCGGCAATGACGAGTTGAGTCGGTGCGTTCACATTCGCGATGTAGACCGGCGAATCCTGGGTGTGGACTGCCGCGACCAGCGCGCTCAGCGAGTCCAACTCCAGCCCGAGAATCGCGGTCATTCCGTAGCCGCTCGGAAACGCGGCTTCCATCAACTGCGCGCGCCGCTCGACCAGCCGCAGCGCGTCTGCGAAGGCCACCACGTCAGCGACGACGGCAGCCGGGTAGGCGCCCACCGACAAGCCGGCGACGGCATCGGGCGGGCCGGCGAGTTCGACGAGGCATCGGCTCATGGCGACACCGGCGACCAGCAACCCGACCTGAACCGCGACAGATGACCTGAGCGCCTCTTCCGAATCGAGCTTCAGCACGTCTCGGCCCAGCGTGTCGCTGGCCTCCGCGAGCGTCAGCCGAGCCGCTGCCAGCGGCGGGAGCGCGTGCAGCATGCCGGCGCGCTGCGCGCCTTGGCCGGGGAACGTGAAGAGGATGCTCACGCGGTGGCGAGATTGCTCGGCCTCGTCTCGTCCGGATCTGTCGTGTGCCAGGGATCGTCGCAGAGCACGGGCCCGCGCGCGGTCTTGAGCAGCACCGGACCACCTGTGCGCAGCCACTCGTTCAGGGCGAAGCCTCCGTACCGCGCTTCAACCTGGACGTCGACGCGCGACTCGGCGTCGCGCATCGACGCGCCCAGCGCGCGCAGCGCTTCGGCGCCGCGCGGGTCGGGCACGTGCACCAGCAGATCGAGATCGCTGTCGGCGCGCAGCACATAGCAGCCGCTTGCCAGCGTGAAGCCGACACTGCCAGTGACGCCCCAGCTCAGCGACGATTCGTTCAGCGCGGATGCAAGCTGCGTCAACGTGCGCAGGCACGGCAGCCTCGACTCGGCAATGTTCGGGTTGTTCGACACGCTGCGGGCGATGTCATGCGGCGTCACTTTGCGAGTGACTCGATCGGCAGGGACGTGTGCCGCGCAGCGCTCATGGCGGGCCGCACCCCGCAAGCCGACCGGCACGCGATCGCCCAGCAATGGCGCTCGCCGAACCACCACCGGCGCGACCGAGATCCACGCGGTCGTGGCCCACGCGGGCAGCGCGTCGAGCGGCATCAGATCCGCTGCCGCGCCGACCCACAACAGGTCATGCGGCCGATGTTCTGCGGTTGACGAGAGGGAGCGCTCGCGCACGTTGGTTCACCACTGCGCGAGCAGCTTCTCGCGCACCACCGACGAAGCGCTCCGATTCGGACCACCGAGTCGCGTGCGCAGATCGACCGTCGGGTCGCTTCGGATGCTGTCGAGCGCCGCGACCAAGGCGCGCCGCGCGACGTTGACGTCCGCATCGCGAGGTCGATCGGCATCGCTCACATCGACCAGCTTCCACAGCAGGCCGAGCGTGGCGAAGTTGGCGATGTCGTAGGCCATCGGCGGCACGTCGGCCGCGAGCCGCTCGAGATCATCGACGCTGCGCATGGTGACGCGTGCCGCCGCCGCCTTGCCCATCGCATGAACCATCACACCGGCATCGTTCAACGCGATGATCCGATTCGCCTGGTAGCCGTGCGCCAGAAATGCGCCCGACATCGCCTTGCCGACGATCAACGCTATCACCGCATGTCCGGCCTGCCGGGCTTGCGCGTAGGCGCCCGCGGCGCCCGCCAATGCTTCGTGGATGCCGAAGGCTTCTTCGCGCCGACCGTATGCCTGGCTGCTCACATCGACCACCGCGACAATCGCGCGCTTGTGCGTTGCGCGATCTGCATCGATCACTTCGTGCACGGCTTTGGCGAGCGCCCAGCCTTCGATCAGTCCGACCTCGCCGGCGCGAGCCCGCGGGTAGGCATTCGATTCGTCGGGCAGCACCGCGATATAGCGACACCGCTGGTCCGCCAGCAACCCGTCGACCACGCGCACCGACGCCGGACCACCGGCGAGAGGCGCCGCGTTGTCTGTCAGCGCGGCCAACCAGGCGGCGCCGCGACTCGATGTGTCGCTGTTGATGCGTTCGCTGCTCATGACGGCGCTCCTTGTTCCAGCACACGCCTCACAATTTCCGGCGTGACCTGCAGCGTCGGATCATAGTGAGACAGGCGATCGAGATAGTGGCTGTAGGCATCGCTGCGCTCGACCGTGGGGCGACCGCGCACGAAGAGCGCAATCACAGCGTCTCGAATGGCCTGAGTATCGTCGTCGACGAACACATCCGCGAGGCCGGTGCGCGCGCGCTGTTCGCCGCCGGTGAAACTCCAGATGAAGGGTCGGTCGCGCGAATCGTATTCGTCGATGCCGGCTTCCTGCTCGATCACCTGCGGACCGTTCAAGCCGAGGCGCGCTTCCCGCGTGACGACGAGGTAGCTGCAAAGGCCGGCTGCGATCGACATGCCGCCGAAACATCCAACGGTGCCGGCGATGATTCCGATCACCGGCAGGTGGCGCCGCAGATCGACGATCGCCGAATGGATCTCCGCGATCGCCGCGAGACCGAGATTCGCTTCCTGCAAGCGCACGCCGCCGGTCTCGAACAGGATCACCGCGCGCGTGGGCGTGCCGCGAAGGTTGTCTCGCGCTGCGAGTTCGAGCGCGCCGGCGATCTTGGCGCCGCCCACCTCGCCCAGGCTGCCGCCTTGAAACGCGCCCTCGATCGCGAGGATCACCGCCGGGTGCCCGTCGATCTCGCCCTTCGCAACCACCACGCCGTCGTCCGATTGAGTGACCACGCCCTGACGCTGCAGCCACGGCGATGTCACGCGCTCGAACGGGTCGATCAATTCACGAAACGTGCCGCCGTCGATCAGCGCACGGATGCGGCTGCGCGCGTCGCGTTCGACGAAGCTGTCGCGCGCCAGAAGCGCCGCGATGCTGCTCATGGTGCCACCCCCGCGCCCGCGCCGATCGACCCAAAGGCTTGCGCGATGCGCATGCCCACGACGCCTGGCGTCGCACCGAAGTCGTTGATCTCGATCGCGACGGCGGGCCCTCCGGGACCGACCGCCGAGCCGTTGAAGACTCGATCCAGTTGAGCCTGCCAGACCCGCCCGTAGCCATCGACGGACGTGGTGATGCGCACCGTGGTGAGGCCCGCCGGCGCGGGCTCGAGCAAGATCTCGAGATCGCCCGAACCGACGACACCCACGACCGTGCGGCCAGCGGCCGGCGCGCCGGCGCTGTAGTTGAATTCATGCTTTTCCATGCAGCCCTCTCAGGAAGAACGACGCGCTGGCCGCGTCGCGAAATTGCAGGCGATGCGATCCAGAAGCAACGTGGCCGCCAGCAAATCGGCCGCACCGCCGGGCGACAGGTTGCAGGCCACGGCATCTGCGCCGAAGCGGCACAACGCACGCCGGCCTGCCAGCGTTGCAGCGCCGCCTTCGGCCAGCACCGCGGACGCGGCGCGCTGTACTTGCGTCAGTGCGGCTCGGCCGCCGCGCGACAACACGCAGGTGTCGTCGAGTTGACTGATGATCGCCAGCAGTGCGTTCAGGCGTGCGGAGGTTTCGCTGTCGCCGCGCGCTCGACTTCGTTGGAGTTCCGGCAATCCCAGCGCGACGACGTGCGGAAAGCCTGCTTGTGCCTGGCCGCGAGCGCCGGTCACGTTGAAGGCGCGACAGGCTCGTTCGCCTTTGTTGCCCGTGAATGCAGGCGCGTTGCGATCGGCGTGCCTTGCGATGGCACCGGCGGTTGCTGCGATTGCGGCCGTGTGCGCGGGGCGGGCGTGGCGTTGTTCGATGGCGGCGGCCGCCACCAGCAAGCCCAGAGCCCATATCGCACCGCGGTGGGTGTTGATGCCGCCGGTGGCGAGCATCATCGTGGCTTCGGCGTCGCGCCCGAGCCGCCCGAGCGTCTCGCGCAGCGCGATCGTCGGCGCACCGGCGGACGCGCCGGCCTGAGCCATCGCCGCGAAGGCAGGTTGCAGCGAGATCGCCGAGCGCTCCATCAGCGCCAGATCCAGATCGCCATGCGCGCCGCTGCCTCGACTGTCGACCAGCCCGGGTTTCGGTGAGAGGCGCGCCTCGTCGATCAACGAAGCCACCGCTTGGGCACCGAGCTGTGCAGCCGGCGAGGCCTGATCGGCCGTATCGACGAGAGCGCTGTTGGCGAGGACCCCCATCACCAGCTCCGGAAGCGCGCTGGCGGATCGTAGAGACCGCCCGACCACTCGACGAGGTCGGCCATGCTCTTGGCGGCAAGCAGCGAACGCGTCGCCTGATTCCGATCCACGCCCAGGTCTTCGGGCAGCGCGATCAGGCCCTCACTGCGCAGGCGCTGGGTGGTGGCCGGGTCGCTGCGCAGCCCGATCGGCGTCACACCCGCAACGGCGGCGATCATCGCCTGACGCTGTTCAAGCGATTGCGCCTTGTACAGATAGGCGATGCCCTCTTCCGTCAACACATGCGTCACGTCGTCGCCGTAGATCATCACGGGGGCCAGGGCCATGCCTGAATCCTTCGCGACCTGAACGGCATCGAGCGATTCGACGAAGGTCGGCTTGCCACCCGACTGAAACGTCTCGACCATCTGCACGACCAGTTTGCGGCCGCGTTCCAGCGGGCTGTCGGTCTGCAGCATGCTGAGCCACGCGTTGGTCGAATGGCGGCGTCCGCCAGGCTGGTGGCCCATGTTGGGCGCACCGCCGAAGCCCGAGAGCCGGCCGCGCGTGACGGTCGACGAATGGCCGTCGCCGTCGACCTGCAAGGTCGAGCCGATGAAGAGGTCCACCGCGTACTGGCCTGCCAGTTGGCAGAGCATCCGGTTGGAGCGCATCGAACCATCGGCGCCGGTGAAGAAGACATCGGGCCGCGCTGCGACATAGCGCTCCATCCCCAGCTCGCCGCCGAACGAATGCACGCTCTCGACCCAGCCGCTTTCGATCGCCGGAATCAGCGACGGATGCGGGTTCAAGGCCCAGTGCCGGCAGATCTTTCCCTTCAATCCGAGCTGCTCGCCGTAGGTCGGCAGGATCAGCTCGATCGCCGCGGTGTTGAAGCCGATGCCGTGGTTCAGCGATTGAACCTTGTGGCGTTCGTAGATGCCGCGGATCGCCATCATCGCCATCAGCACGTGCACCGGCTTCACGAGTCGCGGATCGCGGGTGAAAAGCGGCTCGATGAAGAACGGCTTGTCGGCCTTCACCACGAAATCGATCCATGAGCCGGGGATGTCGACCCGGGGCAGATCGCTCACGTCGTCGACGATCTCGTTGACCTGCGCGATCACCAGCCCATCGCGAAACGCCGCGGCTTCGACCAGTGCGGGCGTGTCTTCGGTACTGGCTCCGGTGTACAAGTTGCCGGCGCGGTCGGCCTTGAAGCCGGCGACGAGAACGATGTTCGGTGTCAGGTCGACATAGAGCCGGCCGTAGAGCTCGATGTAGGTGTGGATGGCGCCGATCTCGAGCAACCCGTCGGCGAGGAACTGCGAAATGCGCAGGCTCTGCGCGCCGGCAAAGGAAAAATCGAGCTTGCGGGCAATGCCTTTCTCGAACAGGTCGAGCTGCTCGGCGCGGCTGACGCTGGGGATGATCATGTGCAGGTCGTGGACCTTGGCCGCATCGACCTTGGCCAGCGAGCGGGACAGGAAGTCGGCCTGCTTCTGGTTGTTCCCTTCGAGCACGACCCGATCGTGCGGGGCGATGACCGCCTCGAGGAACGCGACGATGTCGCCGGTCGGGACCACGCGGCCGTCGGCGATCGTCGCCCCCCGGGCCAGCCGTCTCGCCTTGTCTGCGCGTCGCGTGTTCCACGCGCGGGTCGGGATCTCGGTTTGCATCTGCTCTCCAGCTCGGCTTGCGAGACCCTAAGGTATCCGCCCGGCTCGTCCGCATCAATGAACCCCGGCGCAGCTTCGTTACGCGCGCTGAAACGGACAGGAGCGGCGCGGCGGATTCAGTTCACCGCCAGCAACCTCGCATCCGCCACACTCCAATCGCGCCTCAACTCCGCACGCACCGCATCCGCTTCTGAACCGCGGCCCTGCGCCCGCAGCGCTTGCGCCAGCCCGCGCAATGCCCAGCCGCTCTTCGGACGGTTGGCCAGATCGGTGCGGAAACTGCGTTCGGCGTCGGCCGGTCGACTCGTCCTGAGCTGCATGTCGCCGAGCGCCAGCCGGGTGTCGGCGGCCATCATAGGCGGCTCGGTCTCCTCGATGTCCTTGCCCAGCTCGACCGCCTTCGTCTGATGCGCCAAGGCCTCGTCGCCGCGTCTCTCGGCCAGTGCCACTTCGGCGCGCAGCCGCTCCTGCGCGACCAGCGCCATGCCCCGCATCATCTTGTCGACGTAGCCTTTGGAGGCATGCTCTCCGACCACCTTGGCCGTGGCCGGTTCGAGCCTGGCCAGCGCTTCGGCAGCGCGCGCGGATTGGCCGGTGCGCGCCAGCGCGACGCCTTGCGCGTAGTGACCGAGCACGACCGCGATGCCCTTGTCGCCGCCGGGCAGGGGCTCCGCCAGGACCTCGTTCCAACGTTCGAGCCGCAACAGCGTCAGCAACGGTCGGCTGCGCGCGTATTCGCCGAACGCGCTGTCGGCCTTCGCGGCGCGCGTCGCGGAAGCCCGCGCGGTCGTGAGCGCGAGATCGCCCCGGCCTTCCATCAGCGCGACGTACCAGAGAAAGTGCCCGTCGTGGCCGCGCCAATCCTTGCTGACCGAGAAGCCCTGCTGGCCGAGGGTGCCGGCGAGCACGTCGTCCGCCGCGAGCGCCTGCTGGTTCACGCGGCTCGCATCGGCATAGCGGCCAAGGTGGATGTAGGTGTGCGAGGGCATGTGCAGCAGGTGCGGCGAGTTCGGTGCGAGGCGCCCGAGCCGGTCGGCCGCGGCCGCGGCCTGCAGCGCGACGGTGGGCGCATCGACGGCGTGGATCAGGTAGTGGTTCAGGCCGATGTGTTCGGGATGCCGCTCGAGCGCGTCCTCGAGCCGACGCGCGACCTCGCCGATGCGGCCCGACGGTTTTCCGGTCAACGGATCCCACCAGTAATCGTCGCGCGTCGCGATCATCTCGGCCTCGGCGTAGATCGACACGACATCCGGGTCGTCGGGAAAACGGTCGGCGAGCCAGCGCATCCGATCCGCGTAGGCGATGTCCAGCGGATCGGCCCGGTCATCGCCGGCGCCGGCGCCGCACACCGGCGCGGCCAGCACCGCCGCGTCCCGTGCTTCACGCGCTGCGCTGGCATGGCCGTAGCGCAACGCGAGCGCCTCGATCAGGCCGCGATCACGCGCTGGCGCGCTCTCGGAACGGCGCATCGCGTGGTCGACATAGCGGATCGCCTCGGTCAGGTCGCCGCGATCGGTGTCGTTGATGTTCGGGCCGAGCTGATAGGCCACGCCCCAGGCGCACATCGC
>JBDUAG010000594.1:0-3012 GCA_040004785.1 Burkholderiales bacterium
TCTGGAACTGCACGCCGGGCTTGACCTCTTTCGGCTGGAACGGCGCCAGCGCCGGCTGCGCGGCGATGCGGCGCGTCAGGCGAAGGCTGTTGGCGGCGACGCGGCGGTCGGCGTCCGTGCTGAGGTACATCGGCGCGATCGACGGCGCCTGCGTGGGCTCGGGAGAACGCAGGCGCACCGCGCCGCGGCTGGTCGGGTTCAGGTTGCACACGCTGGCGGTGAACGCGGGGTAGGTGTGCAGCGGCGAGCCGAAGGCGTCGAGCGAAAGCGGCTGCACGTGGTACTGCACGTTGGCGTGCTGTTGCCCCGCATCGCTCCGTGCGAACGCGCCGAGCTGCGAGGGTGCCATGCTCATCGGCCCGCTGCGTTTGAGCAGGTATTCGAGCCCGATCAGCGCCTTGCCCCAGATCGATTGCGTCATCGTGTTCAGCGTCTTCGCGCCCCGCACACCGAACACGGCACGGATCTGCAGGTGATCCTGCAGATTGGCGCCCACGCCGGGCAGGGCCTTCCGAACCTCGATGCCGAGCGCCTGCAGCGCCGCCGGCTCGCCAATGCCGGAGAGTTGCAGGATCTGCGGCGTACCGATCGCACCGGTGCACAGGATCACCTCGCCCCCTTGCGCGTTCACGCAGGCCTGTTCGCGCGCGCCACCGCCCGCGGGAATGACCTCGACACCGACGGCGCGCGGGCCGTCGGCGCCCGGCTCGATCAGCACGCGGCTGATCTGCGCGCCGGTCCAGACCTGCAGGTTCTGGCGATTGCGCAGCGCCGGGCGCAGGAAGGCCTTGGCCGCGTTCCAGCGCACACCGGCCTTCTGATTGACCTCGAAGTAGCCGACGCCTTCGTTGTCGCCACGGTTGAAGTCGTCGGTCGCCGCGATGCCGGCCTGCTGCGCCGCCTGCGCGAAAGCATCGAGGATGTCCCAGCGCAGGCGTTGCTTCTCCACGCGCCACTCGCCGCCGACGCGCGCGCCGGTCGGGTCGAAGCCGGCGGCGCCGTGGACGGCATCGGCGCCCTTGTGGAAGTCTTCATGCTTCATGAAGTGCGGCAGGCACTCGGCCCAGCTCCAGCCGGGGTTGACACCGAAGCCGTCGCCCGCACCCCAGCCGTCGTAGTCGCGCGCCTGGCCGCGCATGTAGATCATGCCGTTGATGCTGCTGCAGCCGCCCATCACCTTGCCGCGCGGGTAGATCAGCTGGCGGCCATTGAGGCCCGGGTCGGGCTCGGTTTTGTAGAGCCAGTCGGTGCGCGGGTTGCCGATGCAGTAGAGGTAGCCGATCGGAATGTGCACCCAGAGGTAGTCGTCGTTGCCGCCGGCTTCGATCAGCAGCACGCGCTTGGTCTTGTCGAGACTCAGACGATTGGCCATCAGGCAGCCGGCGGTGCCGCCGCCGCAGACGATGTAGTCGTAGGTCGGGTCACTCATCGTGTCAGTGCGCTCCACCAGCGAGGATCGGGAACAGTTTCACCAGCCCGTCGGACATGACCTCGACCGACAGGGCCGCGAGCAGCAGACCCATGAGCCGCGTCATCACGTTGATGCCAGTCTTGCCGAGCGCGCGGGCGATGCGCCCGGAGAGGCTGAACGCGACCCACACCGCGACGCCGATGACGAGGCCGTAGCCCATCAACACGCCGAGCTCCCACCAGTGGCGGGTCTTGTCGGCGTAGATGATGAGGGTCGAGATCGTGGCCGGCCCGGTCAGCAACGGGATCGTCAGGGGCACGACCGCGATGCTGGCGCCGGCATCGGCCTTGTCGCTGGCCTCGGCCAGATCGTCCTTGCGCGCCTCGGCCGGCTGGGCGTTGAGCATCTGCAGGGCGGACATCAGCAACAGCAGGCCGCCGCCGACCTGGAACGACGCCAACGAGATGCCGAAGAACTCGATGATCCTCAGCCCCGCCAACGCGCTGACGGCGACGACCACGCTCGCGGCAAACGCCGCAATGCGCGCCGTGCGCTGGCGCTGCTGGCGGGTGAACCCGCTGGTGAAGTGGATGAAGAAGGGAACCGCGCCGATCGGGTTGACGATCACGAGCAACGCAATCAGGGGCTTGTAGAGGTCCATGCACGATTGTGGCGCGTCATTCCGGTGCGGTCGCGGCCATTTCCCGCAGGTAGCGCAGGCCCGCCACGGCGCGCGCGCCGTACCAGCTGAGCAGCTCGCCATCGACCAGCCGCGCCTGCGCGTTCGGGCAAAACGCACGCACTTCGGCAAGGTGGTGTTCGGTGAATGAATACGGCTCGGAGCTGAGCAGCACCTGTTGCACGTCGGCGAGCCACGGCTCGTCGCCCCGCAGCGCGGGGTAGCGCGCCGCGCCCGATGGGCCGCCGGCCACGTCGGGCAGAGTGTGCCAATCCACCCGTGCCAGCATCGCGGCAATGTAGGTGTCTCGCGCGACCGTCATCCAGGGTTCGCGCCAGATCAGGTACAGGACGCTCTGCGAGGCGCGCGCGCCGGGTCGGGTCAGGCCGAGTTCGTGGTGCAGGGCCTGCGTCAACGCGGCGGCACGCTCGCGCACCGCCGGCACGGCGCCGAAATGCTCGACCATCTGCTCGATCAGCGCGAGGTTGTCCTCGGGCTGCAGCGGGTGGGTCACGACGATCTGCGGCGGGTTCGGCCAGGCGCGGATCGCATCGATGGTCTCGCGCCGGTTCTCGTCGACGTTGACGAGCAGGTGCGTCGGCATGAGGCGTTGCAGTTTGGCCAGGTTCACGTCTTTGGTGCCACCGACTTTGGGCACGTCACGCAGCAGCGCCGCGGGGTGAATGCAGAACCCGGTGCGCGCGACCAGGCGGTCGAGCAAACCGAGTTCGACCAGCAGCTCGGTCAGGCTGGGCACGAGGCTTGCGATGCGCATGTCGTTCAGAGCGGGCCCCCAGCGGGCGAGTCGGGCAAACCCGGCTCGCCCGAAAACAACATTTCGCTATTCGACCTGTGCATACTTTCCTTCAATTCACTTATATTCACAAATCTGTGTATGGAAGCAGCGCCTTCGCTTGAATGG
>JBDUAG010000092.1:0-10105 GCA_040004785.1 Burkholderiales bacterium
AGCAGCGAGCGCTTCACGCGCTGCAGCAGCTCGGGGTTGCGCTCGCCGAAGGCCTCGCCCGGCGCCAGCTCGAACGAGCCGTGCGTGCCTTCGGCCAGGCCGAGAAGGCGCGCCTCGATCGCGGGCGCGAGTTCGCCGGTACCGAGCGACAGCGTCGCGGGCTTGTCGTCGAACGTGTTGATCAGGTCGGCGCCGTCGGGGCCGGCGAGCCGGTAGTGCAAGGTCAGGAACGACCCGGGTTGGACATGGTTCAAAGCGAATCCTGAAGGTAACGTGTCTACCGATAGACTGGCGCTGATTTTACGAGGCATGCCCCGCCCATGGAGCCAACGTGCTGAAGGACATCCCCGCCGACGCGCGCCCGCGCGAAAAGCTGCTCGCCCACGGCGCCGCCGCGCTGGCCGACGCGGAGTTGATCGCATTGCTGCTGCGCACCGGCCTGCCCGGGGTCTCGGTGCTGCAGCTGGCACAGCAGATGCTGGATCGCTTCGGCGGCGTGCCCGGCCTGTTGCGCGCCGGTGTCGACGATTTGAAGACGATCAAGGGCATGGGCCCGGCCAAGCGCGCCGAGATCGCCGCGGTGATCGAGTTGGCACGCCGCGCACTGTCGCAGCAGATGGCCCAACAGCCGGTGTTCGAGCGGCCGGAGCAGGTCAAGGACTACCTGAAGCTGCAGCTCGGCGGGCGCGGCTTCGAGGTCTTCGCGGTGATGTTCCTCGATTCTCAGCAGCGCCTGCTGAAGCTCGAGGAGATGTTCCGCGGCACGCTCACGCAGACTTCGGTCTACCCACGCGAGGTCGTCAAGCGTGCGCTTGACCTGCACGCCGGCGCGGTCGTGCTCGCGCACAACCACCCGTCCGGCGCGGCCGAGCCATCGCGGGCGGACGAATTCCTGACGCAGACGCTGAAGAGCGCGCTCGCATTGATCGACGTGCGCGTGCTCGATCACCTGATCGTCGGCCACGGCGAGGTCGTGTCGTTCGCCGAACGCGGTCTGCTGTGAACGTGCCATGACCTTGAAGGCACGCCACCTCAGCGAGCTCGCGGCGATCCGCAAGGCGTTGCTCGACGCGCAGCGCGAGGCCGAGCAGGCCACCGCGCTGGCGCGCGAACGCATCGCGCGCGAGTTGCGCGAACAGCAGCTGTTCGCGCTGAGCGTCGGCCCGGTGGTGGCGATGGCGCACGTCGCACCGCCGGCGCGGAGACCGCACCCGCCAGCGGCCGCGCGCCAGCGCGAGCGCGACGAGGCCGCCGTGATGCTGGAAGCGATCTCCGACGAGTTCGACGTGCAGTCGCTGCTCGACACCGACGACACACTCTCTTACCGCAGCGCCGACATCGGCCCCGAGGTCGTGCGCAAGCTGCGCCGCGGCGTCTGGGCGATCCAGGCCCAGCTCGATCTGCACGGCCTGCGCCGCGAGGAAGCACGCGAGCAGCTGAACCGTTTCGTCCATGACGCCAGACGCGCCGGCCTGCGTTGCGTGCGCGTGATCCACGGCAAGGGCAACGGCTCACCTGGCCGCGAACCGGTGCTCAAGCGCAAGGTTCAGACCTGGCTGGTGCAGAAGAAGGAAGTGATCGCCTTCACGCAGGCGCGGGCCAGCGATGGCGGCAACGGGGCGCTGCTGGTCCTGCTCGGCCCAAGCAACTCGCGGGTTCGCTAGACGCCGCGATTGCGCATCCAGTCGGCGGTGCCGTGAAACGATTCGCCCAAGCGGGTAGCCAGCGCCGGTTCCAGGCCGACTTCGAGCATCGCCTGGCGCATGCACGCCAACCACTGGTCTCGTTCCTTGATGCCGATGCTGAACGGCAGGTGGCGCGCGCGCAGCATCGGATGGCCGAAGCGATCGGTGTAGTGCTGCGGCCCACCGAGCCAGCCGCACAAGAACCAGAACAGCTTGTCGCGCGAGCCGTCCAGCGTGGTTGGGTGCAGCGCGCGCAACTCGGTGAGCGCCGGGTCCAGGTCCATCAGGTCGTAGAAGCGATCGACGAGCGCGCGAACCGCAGGCTCGCCACCCACCCGTTCGAACGGGCTCGGACTCTCGGCCTGGCTCACGACGCGATCTTCGCCGCGATCAGCTCGATCGCCTGCGCTGCGCCGCAGCCTGGCATCAGGTCCAGCAGCAGGTGGCGCCGCTGCACTGCCTCGCGCACCGCCGGGTCGAGCGGCACCTCGCCGATCAGTTCCAGCACCGGTGCGACGCCGCCTTCAGGCAGCATCGGCGCGACGAACTTGTCGACGACGAGCTGCAGCTGGTTGCGGATCAGGCGGCCCTCGCCAAGGCGCCCGACCTGGTTCACGACCAACCGGATCTCGCGCCGCTGCTGCTGCGTGGCCAGCACCTTGATGGTCGCGTAGGCGTCCGTCATCGAGGTCGGCTCGGGGGTGGCGATCACCAGCACCTCGTCGGCGAGCGAGACGGCATAGAGCACCACGTCGGAGATGCCGGCGCCTGTGTCGAGCAGGATGTGGTCATAGCGTGGCGCAAGCGTGTCGATGATGCGCTGAAGCAGGTTGCGCACCTCGGGCGTCAGGCGCGAATACTCGACCAGCCCGGAGCCCGCGAGCAGTACCGAGAACCCGCCGGGCGCCGGGAGGATCGCGTCTTCGAGCTGCACCTTGCCGGTGAATACATCGTGCAGCGTCACCTTGGGAAACAGGTTCAGCACCACGTCGAGATTGGCCAGTCCCAGGTCGGCATCGAGCACGAGCACGCGCCGGCCGCGCTTGGCGAGCGCCGCGGCGAGGTTGGCCGACAGGAAGGTCTTGCCGACGCCGCCTTTGCCGCTGGTCAATGCCAGCACCGTGGCGCGGCGTTCTGTTGTAGAAGGTTCGCTCATTCGAGTTCTGCAAGGACGGAGGTGCCGAAGAGCAGGCTTTTCTCCTCAGGGCTGACGGGCGAGACCGTCGGTTGTTCGAGGCAGGCGCGATTGCGGCCTTCGGCCTTGGCGCGATAGAGTTGCTGGTCGGCGCGGTCGATCCAGAGCAGCGCCGACGAGCGCACCCATTGCGGCGCAAACGCGCCGCCCAGGCTCACCGTCACGTTGATCTGCTGTCCCGCCGCGATCGCGACTGCGCAGCCCTGCACTTTCTTGCGCACCCGCTCGGCCACCGCCAGACCGAACAAGGGCGGGCAATTGGGCAGGATCATCGCGAACTCCTCGCCGCCGAAGCGCGCGAGCGTGTCCATCGGACGGATGCATTCGTGCAGCGCGCGCGCCACCTGCTTGAGCACCAGATCACCGGCCGGGTGACCGTGCGTGTCGTTGACCTTCTTGAAGTGATCGATGTCGATCATCAGCACCAGCGCGGGTTCGCCGGCACGCGCCACGCGATCGACCTCGCTGGCCAGCGCCAGCTCGAACTGGCGCCGGTTGGCCAGGCCGGTCAGCGGATCGCGGCTGGAGAGCTCGCACAACCCGTCGATCACGGCCTGCAGCCAGACGACCTGGCCGACCTGATGACGATCCGGCAGCACGCGGTCCGACTGCTGCAGCAACTGCAACGCCGGCGCGAGCCGCAGCGCGGGCGCATCGACGGAAACAGCGGCGGGATCGTTCTTGGCGTGCACGAGCGGCAGTGGGGTTGGGGCGGACCAGTCTAGCAGCGGCAAGGCAGCGCAATGCCGCAGATTGGCGCGGGAAGGCGGGCCAGTTCGTCGGCCGCCGGCCGCCTCAAGCCTGGCGGCGGCGCGCCGATAAGTCCTCATGCGCACTGCCTTGCCCGTTGCCCGTGTCACCACGCCCGCCGCTGCGCCGGCCGGCGAAGTGAACGGCGAATTCAGCTTCGACGAACGCGACTTCGAGCGCGTACGCAGCCTGATCTACGCACGCGCCGGCATCAGCCTGCACGCGGGCAAGCAGGCCATGGTCTACAGCCGCCTTTCGCGCCGGCTGCGCGACACCGGCCACCGCTCGTTCGGCTCGTACCTGCAGTGGCTCGAAGCCGCCACCGGCGACGCAGGCGCCGACGAATGGCAGGAGTTCGTCAACTGCCTGACCACCAACCTGACCTCATTCTTCCGCGAGGCGCACCACTTCGAGGTGCTGGCCGAAGCGCTGAAGGAACGCGCCGGCAGGCCGCTGCGCATCTGGTGCAACGCCGCCTCGACCGGCGAGGAGCCCTACACGCTGGCGATTACGGTGATCGAGACGCTCGGCCCGCGGTCGGACGTGAAGATCGTCGCCAGCGACATCGACACCAAAGTGCTGGCGACCGCCTCGCGGGGCGTCTACGCGGCCGACTCGCGCGGCCTGAGCCCCGAGCAGCTGCGCCAGCACTGCCTGCGCGGCACCGGCGACAACAGCGGCTTCATTCGCATCAAGCCCGAGGTGGCGAAGCTGATCGAGTTCCGCACCCTGAATCTGATGGACCCGCGCTGGGCGCTGGGCGAACCGTTCGACATCGTGTTCTGTCGCAACGTGATGATCTACTTCGACGCCGAGACCCAGCGCCGCGTGCTCACGCGCATCCATGACGCGATGAAGCCGCACGGCCTGCTGTTCATCGGCCACTCCGAGAACTTCACCGACATGAAGTTGCAGTTCCGGTTGCGCGGAAAGACGGTCTACGAGCGGCTCTGAGCCCACTCAAGTCGCGCCCAGCACACACCGATACAAGACCATGTCCACGCCCTTCAGCAGCGCCGCAAGCACGCGCCTCAGCCAGCTCAAGGCCAGCCCGCGCAAGCCCGGCGAAGCCTCGTTCTTCTTCTACGACGCGTTCTTCAAGAACGACGCGGTGAAGATCCTGCCGGGCGAATACTTCGTCTACCGCGAAGACATCCTGATCATGACGACGCTGGGCTCCTGCATCGCCGCCTGCCTGTGGGACCGCGAGGCCAAGGTCGGCGGCATGAACCACTTCATGCTGCCCGAGGGCGATGCCGACTCCGGTCGCTACGGCTCGTTCGCGATGGAGCTGCTGATCAACGAGATGATGAAGCAGGGCGCCACCCGTTCGACCATGGAGGCCAAGGTCTTCGGCGGTGGCCAGGTCATCGAGGGCATGAACACGATGAACATCGGCGAGCGCAACACCGCGTTCGTGACCAACTACCTGAAGACCGAACGCATCCCGATCATGTCGAAGGACGTGCTGGGCCCGCACCCGCGCAAGGTGTGCTTTCTGCCGGCCACCGGCAAGGCGATGATCAAGCGACTCGCGGTGGCCAACCCCGAGGCCCTCGCCGCGCAAGACCGCGAAGCTGCGCGCAAGGCCGCGCCGGTGAGCGGCGGCGGCGGCTCGGTCGATCTCTTCTGACGCAGGAGCCGAACGGCATGACAAAGACCCGCGTGGTGGTGGTGGACGACTCGGCGCTGGTTCGCAGCCTGCTCAGCGCGATCATCGACCGCCAGGCCGACATGGAGTGCGTGGGCACGGCGGCCGACCCGCTGGTCGCGCGCGAAATGATCCGCAGCCTCAACCCCGATGTGATCACGCTCGACGTCGAGATGCCGCGCATGGACGGCATCGATTTCCTGGCCAAGCTGATGCGGCTGCGGCCAACGCCGGTGGTGATGGTGTCGACGCTGACCGAGCGCGGCGCCGACGTCACGATGCGCGCGCTCGAACTCGGCGCGGTCGATTTCGTCGCCAAGCCGAAGGTCGGCGTGGCCGACGGCCTGCGCCTGCTCGCCGACGACATCACCGACAAGGTGCGCATCGCGGCGAAGGCCACGCTGCGCCGCCCGGCGCCGCCGAGCGCGCGCCCCGCCGAAACAACGCGAACGCCGGCGCCGGTGACGTCCCTCGGGCGGTTGTCGACCGAGAAGATCGTCTTCATCGGCGCCTCCACCGGCGGCACCGAAGCCACCAAGGAGGTGCTGGTCGAGCTGCCGCCGGATTTCCCCGCGATCGTGATCACGCAGCACATGCCGGCCGGCTTCACGAAGAGCTACGCGGCTCGGCTCGACGGCCTGTGCCGCATCCGCGTGGCCGAGGCGCGCGATGGCGAGCGCATCCTGCCCGGGCACGCCTACATCGCGCCCGGCGGCGTCGCCCACCTGAGCGTGGAGCGCTCGGGCGCGAACTACATCGCCCGAGTGCGCGAAGGCGAGGCCGTGAACCGGCACCGGCCTTCGGTCGAGGTGCTGTTCCAGTCCGCGGCGCGCGTGGTCGGCCAGAACGCGCTGGGCATCATGCTCACCGGCATGGGGGCCGACGGTGCGCACGCGATGCGCGAGATGCGCGATGCCGGCAGCTACAACCTGGTGCAGGACGAAGCCAGCTGCGTCGTCTTCGGCATGCCTCGCGAAGCGATCGCGGCCGGCGCCGCGAATGAGGTGCTGCCTCTGTCGCAGATCGCCACGCGCCTGATCGAGCGGCTGCGCAGCACCGCCGGCCTGTCGCACAGCCGGGTCTGAGAGGCCGACAGGTCAGGGCAGGAACAGCGCCTGCAGGTCGCTGAGGAAGTCGAAGCCGCGCTCCGTCGGCCAGGCCCGAGCGAAGTCGCGTGCGATCAGGCCCTGGCGCTCGGCCTGGTTCAGCCCCTTCTGCAACGCGGCAAGCGACAGACCGGTGCGTTCGCCGAAACGCATCAGCTCGAAGCCCTCTTTCAGACGCGTCGCGTTCAGCATGAACTCGAACGGCAGCTGGTCGCGCGGCACCTCGTCGTCCTGCGTGATGGCGTGGCCGGCGAGCGCGCGGTCCATGTAGCGGGCCGGGTCGCGGGCCCGCGTCTGGCGCACCACGCGGTGCGGGAACGACAGCTTGCTGTGCGCGCCGGCGCCGAGCCCCAGGTAGTCGCCGAACTGCCAGTAGTTCAGGTTGTGCTCGCAGCGGTGTCCCGGTCGCGCGAAGGCTGAGACCTCGTAACGCTCGAGGCCGGCCAGGCCGGAGCGCGCGGTGATCAGATCCAGCATGTCGAACGCGGTGTCGTCGTCGGGCAGGGCCTTCGGCGGGAACTTCGCGAACACGGTGTTCGGCTCCAGCGTCAGGTGGTAGATCGACAGGTGCGGCGGCTCGAGCGCGAGCGCGGTCGCCAGATCGGTCTCGAACTCGGCGAGCGACTGGCCGGGCAGCGCGTACATCAGGTCGATGTTGAACGTATCGAACGCGGCGCGCGCTTCTTCGACGGCCGCGCGCGCCTGAGCCGCGTCGTGCACGCGGCCGAGCGCGGCCAGCTTCGCGTCATCGAAGCTCTGCACACCGACGGAGAGGCGCGTCACACCGGCGGCACGGTACCCACGGAAGCGGTCGCGCTCGAAGGTGCCCGGGTTCGCCTCGAGCGTGATCTCGCAACCCGGCTCCAGCGGCAGGCGCGCGCGGATGTCGGCAATCAGTCGGTCGATCGCGACTGGCGCGAACAGGCTGGGCGTGCCGCCGCCGATGAAGATCGTCTGCACACGCCGACCCCAGATGTACGGCAGGGCGGCCTCGAGGTCGGCGCAGAGCGCATCGAGATAGCGATCCTGCGCGACCTCGCCCTTCGCCTCGTGGGAGTTGAAATCGCAGTACGGACACTTCTTCAGGCACCAAGGCAAGTGGACGTACAGCGACAGTGGCGGCAACGCGGCGAGCGACAAGGTGCCGGGCCGCATGTACCGTGCGAGCCGATCGGCGACCGGCTCGGCCGGGCGATCGATGTGGACGGGCGATTCAGCCAAGCCGCCACGCCTCGCGCATCAGCACGCACATCTGGGCTGCAGCGAGCGCGCGGTGGCTGTGGGCGTTCTTGGTCGCGGCATCGAGTTCGGCGACGCTCTTGCCGAGCGCCGGAATGAACATCAATGGGTCAAAGCCGAAACCGCCCTCGCCGCTCGGCGCTTCGAGAATCTCGCCCTGCCAGCGACCGACTGCCACCAGCGGCTCCGGATCATCGGCCGAGCGCACCGCGACCAGCGTGCTGACGAAGCGCGCGCGCCGGTCCGCGATGCCGTGCAGGCGCTCGATAAGCAGCGCGTTGTTCGCTGCGTCCTGCACGCGGCGGTGACCTTCGCGGTCGGTGACGCGCGTCTGGATGGTCGCGAAGTGCGCCGAGATCACGCCCGGCGCGCCGCCGAGCGCCGCGACGCACAGGCCGGAGTCATCGGCGATCGCCGCCAGGCCGGCGTGGCGCGCCGCATGCCGCGCCTTCGTCAGCGCGTTCTCGATGAAGGTGTGGAACGGCTCCTCGGCCTCATCGACGCCGACCGAGCCCTGCGTGACCAGCTCGACGCCGGCGGGCGTGAGCAACGCCTGCAGCTCGGTCAGCTTCTTCTGGTTGTTCGAGGCGAGAACGAGTCGCACTTCACAGCCCCAAGGCCTTGCGCTGCGCCGCGATCAGCTCGCGGATGCCCTTGTCAGCCAGGCCGAGCAGCGAGCCCATCTCGTCGCGCGAGAAGGCCGCGCCTTCCGCCGTGCCCTGCACTTCGACAAAGCCGCCGGCGGCCGTCATCACGACGTTCATGTCGGTGTCGCAGGCCGAGTCTTCGATGTACTCGAGGTCGAGCAGCGGCACGCCCTCGACGATGCCGACCGAGACCGCGGCCACGAACTCGCGGATGGGCGACGCGCTGAGCTTGCCGTTCGCCTTCAGCCAGGTGACCGCGTCGTGCGCGGCGACGAACGCGCCGGTAATCGCCGCCGTGCGCGTGCCACCATCGGCCTGGATCACGTCGCAGTCGAGCGAGATCGTGCGTTCGCCGAGCGCTTTCAAATCGAACACGCATCGCAGCGAGCGCCCGATCAGGCGCTGGATCTCCTGCGTGCGGCCACTCTGCTTGCCCCGCGCGGCCTCGCGGTCGCTGCGGGTGTGGGTGGCGCGCGGCAGCATGCCGTACTCGGCCGTGACCCAGCCCTCGCCGCTGCCGCGCTTGTGCGGCGGCACCTTCTCTTCGACGGAGGCGGTGCACAGCACCTTGGTCGCGCCGAACTCGATCAGCACCGAACCTTCGGCATGCTTCGTGTACTGGCGGGTGATGGTGATCGGACGCAGGGCGTCCGCACGGCGGGAGTCGGTTCTTTGGAATGTCATGCCGCGTATTGTCCACGCAGCCTGAACCCGGCTCGCCGTCAGGACTTCTTTTGCGCCGAGCGGCGAATGGCTTCGTTGATCTCGCGGATCGAGCGCTCGATCTCGGCGTCGTCGAGTTCATCGGGCGCGTCGCTGCCGAGCACGCTCGCCTGGATCGTCGACGCGAACACCTCTTCTCCCAGCTGTTCGGTCGAGACCCCGGTGGCGCTGTCGTTGTCTTCGGCGGATTCCCACTCCATCGCCAGCACCGAGACGTTGTCGCTCTTCGCGCCGCCGTTGCGCAGCGCCTGCTCGACCAGCTCGGGCACCGCATCGGAGATGATGTTCTTCGAGAGCTGCTCGGTGATGGTCGCGTCGTCGACCGTGCCCCACAAGCCGTCGGAGCACAGCAGCAATCGATCACCGGCCTGCAGCAGCAGCGGTCCGACGGTGTCGATCACCGGCTTGCCCGGGCTGCCCAGGCAGGTGAACAGCACATTGCGGTTGAAGCGGTCCGGCATCGGCACGACCTGGCTCATGGTCTGCTGCAACTCGGAGTACGAGTGATCGCGCGTGCGGGCAATCAGCTTCTCACCGCGCACGAGGTACAGGCGCGAATCGCCGCAGTGCGCCCAGTAGGCCGCGTTGCCCTGCAGCAGGCAGGCCACGATGGTGGTGCGCGGGGTGTCGATGAGCGCCTTCTGGGTCGCGTAGCGCAGCAACTGGTGATGGCCGGCGATCGTCGCCTCCTGCAGGAAGCGCAGCGGGTCGGGCAGCGTGGGTTTGCAGTCGCGCTGGAACATCGCGGCCAGCGTCTGCAAAGCGAGCTGCGAAGCGACCTCGCCTTCCGGGTGGCCGCCCATGCCGTCGGCGAGCGCGAACAAACCCGCGTCCCGCGTGTAGCAATAGCCCATGCGGTCTTCGTTCTTTTCGCGGCCACCCTTGCGGCTGACCTGGTAGACGGAGAAGCGCATCGTGCTCAGGCCTTCGCGCCCGCGGTCAGGTTTTCGAGTTGAAGCTTCAGCCGTTCGCTGAAGCTGAGCTTCGTGTAGCGCCGCTCGGTCTCGCGCGCCAGCTCCTTTTGCAGCGCGAACACGCTCTGCGGGCGCGACAACGGGTCGAGCGACATGCACCACTCGGTCACTTCGATCAGGTTGTCGGAGTAGACA